>CAMFIY010000068.1 GCA_945952575.1 uncultured Leucobacter sp. | reverse complement strand
CGGACCGAGATCACGGAGGGGTCGAGCGCCGCCTCGAACTCCAGCGCCTCGCCGACCATGGCCTGGGCCACGCCCCGACCGTCGGCACGGGTCGCGGTCTGCACCTCGCGAGCCTCCGGATTCGAGGTCGCGGCGAGCACGAAGAGCCCCTTGCCGTGCGTGCGCACGAGTTCGAAGGCGCCCGAGAGGCTGCCGAAACCCAGATAGGGGCTGACGGTCAGCGCATCGGCTTCGAGCGGCGAGCCGGGCGCCAGCCACGCCTCGGCATAGGCGGCGAAGGTGCTGCCGATATCCCCGCGCTTCGCATCCGCGATGACCAGCACACCGGCGTCGCGGGCATCCGCGAGCACCCGCTCGAGCGCCGCGAAACCGGCGGATCCGAAGCGCTCGAAGAACGCGACCTGCGGTTTCACGCACGCGGCGACGCCGGCGGAGGCAGCAACGACCTCGCGGCCCATCCGCTCGGCGCCGGCCGCGTCGTCGGCGAGCCCCCAGCCGGCCAGCAGCGCGGCATGCGGGTCGATCCCGACGCTCAGGTGCCGCTTCGCCGCGAGCGCCCCCGCGAGGCGGTTCGAGAAGGTGGTCTTCGGATCGACTCCGGTCATGGTCACTCCCCTGCGGTCCCCGCAGCCGCGAGCGCCGTCTCGCGATCCGCCTGATACTCCTGCAACGACTTCACGTCGAAGCCGCTCCCGCCCACCGCGATCGCGCCGACCGCGGCCGCGAGCTCGGACATCGTGGTGAACAGCGGCTTGTCGGCGGCCACCGTCGCGGCGCGGATCTCGTAGCCGTCGGCCCGCGCGGAGCTGCCGCTCGGCGTGTTCACGACGATATCGATCTCACCCCGGTTGATCAGATCGACGATCGTCTCGCCCTCGCTCTGCTGCGAGTACTTGCGGACGGTGCTGGCCCGCACGCCGTTGCGCGCGAGCACCACCTGGGTGCCCTGCGTCGCGCAGATGTCGAAGCCGAGCTCCTGCAGGCGCAGCGCGGGCAGGACGACGTCCCGCTTGTCCCGGTCGCTGACGGAGATGAAGACGCTGCCGACGCTCGGAAGCGGGCAGGCGGCGGCCGTCTGGCTCTTCGCGAAGGCACGCGGGAAGTCGCGGTCCATGCCCATGACCTCGCCGGTCGAGCGCATCTCGGGGCCGAGCAGCGACTCGACGATCCGGCCGTCGTGGGTGCGGAACCGCTTGAAGGGCAGCACCGCCTCCTTCACCGCCACGGGCGCATCGATCGGTGCGCGGGATCCGTCGCGCTCGGGCAGCAGCCCGCTGTCGATGAGCTGCTGGATCGTCTCGCCGCCCATCAGCCGCGAGGCCGCCTTCGCGAGCGGGATCCCGAGCGCCTTCGACACGAACGGCACGGTGCGGGATGCGCGCGGGTTGGCCTCGATGACGTAGAGGGCGCCCTGCGCGAACGCGAACTGCACGTTCAGCAGACCGCGCACGCCCACGCCCTCGGCGATCGCATGCGTGGCTTCGCGCACCTGGTTGATCTGGTCGTAGCCGAGCGTGATCGGGGGCAGGGTGCAGCTCGAGTCGCCCGAGTGGATCCCGGCCTCCTCGATGTGCTCCATCACGCCGCCGATGTAGAGCTGCTCGCCGTCGTAGAGCGCGTCGACGTCGATCTCGGTGGCGTCGTCGAGGAAGTGGTCGACGAGCAGCGGATGGCCGGGGCCGACGAGGGCGTGGCCCGCGATCCGCTCGAAGTAGCCGTGCAGCGACGCCGTGTCGTAGACGATCTCCATGCCGCGTCCGCCGAGCACGAACGAGGGGCGCACGAGCACCGGGTAGCCGATCTCCTCGGCGATGCGGATCGCGCCCTCCTTGTCGATGGCGGTGCCGTTGCGGGGCGCCAGCAGGCCGGCGTGCTCGAGGATGTTCGAGAACGCACCGCGCTCCTCGGCCAGGTCGATCGCCTCGGGGGTCGTGCCCAGAATCGGGATCCCGGCGTCCTTCAGCGGCTGGGCGAGTCCGAGCGCGGTCTGACCGCCGAGCTGCACGACGACGCCGAGGAGCTCGCCCGACGCCTGCTCGGCGTGGATGACCTCGAGCACGTCCTCGAGCGTCAGCGGCTCGAAGTAGAGGCGATCCGACGTGTCGTAGTCGGTTGAGACCGTCTCGGGGTTGCAATTGATCATGATCGTCTCGTAGCCGGCCTCGGACAGGGCGAAGGAGGCGTGCACGCACGAGTAGTCGAACTCGACTCCCTGACCGATGCGGTTCGGGCCGGATCCGAGGATCACGACCTTCTTGCGATCGCTCGGCCGCACCTCGGTCTCGAGGTCGTAGGACGAGTAGTGGTAGGGGGTGAGCGCGGGGAACTCGCCGGCGCAGGTGTCGACCGTCTTGAAGACGGGCCGCAGGCCCAGTCCGTGCCGCAGGCCGCGCACCTCGGATTCCGAGATGCCGCGGATCGCGGCGATCTGCGCGTCGGAGAAGCCGTGGTCCTTCGCCTCGCGCAGCACGTCGAGACTCAGCTGCGGAGCGGCCTTGACCGACTCCGCGACCTCGTTGATGAGCGCGATCTGATCCAGGAACCAGGGGTCGATCGAGGTGGACGCGAAGACCTGCTCGACCGTGGCGCCCAGGCGGAGCGCCTGCTGCACATCGACGATGCGCCCGTCGGTGGGGCGCTTGATCGACTCGAGCAGTGCGGCGACGCGGTCCTCGGCCGAACTCGTCGCGGGGACCGGATCCCAGTGGAACGAGCTGCCGCGCTTCTCGAGCGAGCGCAGCGACTTCTGCAGCGCCGTCGTGAAGTTGCGCCCGATGGCCATCGCCTCTCCCACCGACTTCATGGTGGTCGTCAGCGTGTCGTCGGCGGAGGGGAACTTCTCGAACGCGAAACGCGGCGCCTTCACGACGACGTAGTCGATGGTCGGCTCGAAGCTGGCCGGCGTCTTCTGCGTGATGTCGTTCGGGATCTCGTCGAGGCGGTAGCCGAGTGCCAGCTTCGCCGCGATCTTCGCGATCGGGAAGCCGGTGGCCTTCGAGGCGAGCGCCGACGAGCGCGAGACGCGCGGGTTCATCTCGATGACGATGACGCGCCCGGTCTCGGGATCCACCGCGTACTGGATGTTGCAGCCGCCGGTGTCGACGCCCACGCGTCGGATGATGTCGATGCCGATGTCGCGGAGCTTCTGGAACTCGCGGTCGGTGAGCGTGAGCGCCGGGGCGACCGTGATCGAGTCGCCCGTGTGGACGCCCACCGCATCGACGTTCTCGATCGAGCAGACC
Organism: uncultured Leucobacter sp.; assembly: GCA_945952575.1. Taxonomy (GTDB): domain Bacteria; phylum Actinomycetota; class Actinomycetes; order Actinomycetales; family Microbacteriaceae; genus Leucobacter. Next base: position 7,349 of record CAMFIY010000068.1, on the reverse strand, counting down.
ACGACCGTGTTGTCAGCCGTGTCGCGCATGAGCTCGAGCTCGTACTCCTTCCAGCCGAGGATCGACTCCTCGAGCAGGACCTCGCTGGTCGGGCTGTAGTGGAGGCCGTCGCCGGCGATCCGGATCAGCTCCTCCTCGGTGTAGGCGAAGCCCGAACCGAGGCCGCCCATCGTGAAGGACGGACGGACGACGAGCGGGTAGCCGAGATCCTTCGCGAACTCCTTCGCCTCCTCGAGCGTGTGCGCGATGTGCGAACGTGCCACTTCGGCGCCCGACTCGATCACCAGATCCTTGAAGATCTGACGGTCCTCGCCACGGCGGATCGCGTCGACCTTGGCGCCGATCAGCTCGACGCCGTGCTTCTCGAGGATGCCCCGCTCGTGCAGCTCCATGGCCGCGTTGAGTGCGGTCTGGCCGCCCAGGGTCGGCAGGATCGCGTCGGGGCGCTCCTTGATGATGATCGACTCGATGACCTCGGGGGTGATCGGCTCGACGTAGGTCGCGTCGGCGAAATCCGGGTCGGTCATGATCGTGGCCGGGTTCGAGTTCACGAGGATGACGCGCACGCCCTCCTCGCGCAGGACACGGCAGGCCTGAGTGCCCGAGTAGTCGAATTCGCAGGCCTGGCCGATGACGATCGGGCCGGATCCGATGACGAGGACGGAGTTGATGTCTGGGCGCTTGGGCATTACTTGGTCTCCTTGCCGGCCGCTGAGGCTGTCGAAGCGGCGGTGTCTGAGCTGGTGGCTCGATCCTTCACGAGCTGGCGGAAGCGATCGAAGAGGTAGAAGGCGTCGTGCGGGCCGGCTGCCGCCTCCGGGTGGTACTGCACCGAGAAGGCGGGGATGTCGAGGCACTCGAGACCCTCGACCACCTGGTCGTTGAGGCTGTAATGACTCACCTGCACGCGTCCGAAGCCGGCGGGAGAGTCGAGCTCGCCCTCGAGCGGCGCATCGACCGCGAAGCCGTGGTTCTGCGCGGTGATCTCGACCCGGCCGGTGCGCTTGTCGAGCACCGGCTGATTGATGCCGCGGTGCCCGAAGGGCAGCTTGTAGGTGCCGAAGCCGAGTGCCCGGCCCAGCAGCTGATTGCCGAAACAGATGCCGAAGTACGGGATCCCGTCGCGCAGGAGGTTCGCGAGGAGCTCGACCTGCACGTCGGAGGCCGCGGGATCCCCCGGGCCGTTCGAGTAGAAGAGCGCGTCGGGGGCGATCGCGCGGATCTCGTCGAGCGATGTGGCGGCCGGCAGCACGATCACGTCGAAGCCGTGCTCGGAAAGATACTGCACGGTGGCGCGCTTGATGCCCAGGTCGAGGACCGCGATGGATCCGACGCGTTCCGCGCCCGCCGCCGCGGGGACGTCGTAGCGCTCGGGAGTGGTGACCTCGGCCGAGAGGTTCTTGCCCGCCATGCCGGCCTGATCCCGGACCAGCGCCAGCTGATCCTCGTCGCTCAGGCCGAGGGCGTCGCCGGAGAAGACGCCGGCGCGCATCGCGCCCGCCGAGCGGATGTGGCGGGTGACGGCGCGGGTGTCGATGCCGGAGATGCCGACGACCCCGTCATTCACCAGATCCTCGTCGAGCGAGCGTTCGGCGCGGAAGTTCGAGACCCGGCGAGCCGGATCCCGCACGATGAAGCCCGACACCCAGATCTTTCGCGACTCCATGTCGGTGTCGTTCGCACCGGTGTTGCCGATGTGCGGCGCGGTCATCAGGACGATCTGGCCGGCGTAGGAGGGATCCGTCAGGGTCTCCTGGTAGCCGGTCATCCCGGTCGAGAAGACGACCTCGCCCAGGGTCTGGCCGGTGGCGCCGTATGCGCGACCGGTGTAGCGCTTCCCGTCTTCTAGAACGAGCACGGCCGCCCCCTGGGGGCGGGCGGATGCGGGAGGTGCGGTGATGGTCATCGGGTGCCTTCCTGGCTCTGAGCGAGCTGCGTGTGGACGAGTGAGTCTATGGTGGCGGCGAAGCGGCGCTGGTCGTCCTCCGCCCTGAAGCGGAAGCTCGATTCGAGCTCGCGGGTAACGTCCGCGGATGCGGTGTGCCAGCGCAGCAGGGCGAGCCCGTCGGCTTCGACGGCCTTGCCCGCGCGGCGGCCCGCACATCCCGACCCGTCGATCTGGGCGGCACCGAGGTGCACCGCCCGTTCGCCGGCGACCTCGACCGTCACGCCGTCGCTGCGGACGGTGAGCTCGGCCGGGCCGCGATAGCGCAGGCCGGGTGCGGCGACGCGGACGAGCGGCTCGCCCGCCGGAGTCGTGGAGACGTACTGCACCTCGGTGAAGCGGCCGAGCACTTCACCGACGGGTGCGGCGGCCGCACCGAGCACGCCCGCGTCGCGCCGGGCGCGCCTCCGCCAGCCCCACCACATCCCCGCGAGCGCCAGCGCCGCCACTGCGGCGCAGATCAGGGTGAAGACCTCCCGGCTCACCTGTCGGCACCGATCTCGGGGGGCGTCTGCGCGACCGCTGCGCGGTCGGCGAGCTCCCCGTCGTCGAAGGTGATGATGCCGCGATGGATCGTCGTGTGCACGCGGCCGGGCAGTTCCATGCCGAGGTAGGGCGAGTTGGTGCTGCGGCCGTGCAGGCGCGTCAGGTCGAAGACGCTGCTGCCGTTCGGGTCCACCAGAGCGATCTCGGCGGGTTGACCGACCGTGAGCGACGCCGGGTGGACGCCCTCCTCGCCCGTTGCAAGCCGCCCGATCTCCGCGGGGCGCTGCGAGAGCAGGGTCTCGAGCTCGGCCCAGCTCGCGTGGCCCTCGTTCACCAGTGCGAGCATCGAGATCGGCAGGGCCGACTCGAGCCCGACCATGCCGAACGCGGCCGCGTCCCACTCGCACTCCTTGCTCTCGCTCGGGTGCGGGGCGTGATCCGTCGCGATGATGTCGATGACGCCGTCGGCGACCGCCCGGCGCAGCGCGCGCACGTCCTCGTCACGGCGGAGCGGCGGATTCACCTTGTAGCGTGCGTCGTAGCTGCGCGCCATCTCCTCCGTGAGGATCAGATGGTGCGGTGTGACCTCGGCCGTGACCTGGACGCCGCGCGCCTTCGCCCACCGCACGACCTCGACCGATCCCGCCGTGGAGAGATGGCAGATGTGCAGGCGAGCGCCGATGTGCTCCGCGAGCAGCACATCGCGGGCGATGATCGACTCCTCGGCGACCGCGGGCCAGCCCTTGAGCCCGAGCTCGCTCGACAGCGCGCCCTCGTTCATCTGGGAGCCCTCGGTGAGGCGGGGATCCTGCGCGTGCTGCGCGATCACGCCGTCGAAGGTCTTCACGTACTCGAGCGCGCGGCGCATGAGCAGCGGATCGTGCACGCACTTGCCGTCATCGCTGAAGACGCGCACCTCGGCGCGGGACTGCGCCATGGCGCCGATCTCGCTGAGCCGCTCCCCCGCCAGATCCTCGGTGACCGCGCCGATCGGGCGCACCGTGGCGTATCCGGCGGCCTCGCCCAGCGCCTGCACCTGCTCGACCACGCCCGCCGTGTCCTGCACCGGCATCGTGTTGGCCATGGCGAAGACGGTCGTGAAGCCGCCGGCGGCCGCGGCGCGCGTACCGGTCAGCACGGTCTCGCTCTGCTCGAAGCCGGGCTCGCGCAGATGGGTGTGGAGGTCGACCAGGCCGGTCAGCGCGATCAGGCCGTCGGCCTCGATGATGCGCTCGCCGTCCTGCGGCGCGAGGCCGCCGGCAGATTGCGCCGCGCGCTCGACGATGCGCCCGTCCGCGATCCTGAGGTCGGTCGGGCCCGCGTCCGAGGTCGTCGGATCCTGCCCGCGCTCGGTCAGCTCGGCCGCGATCCTCGCGCCGCGGATCAGGATGCGGGGCAGGTTCGTCGTGTGTCCGCTCATGCGTTGTCCGTCCGTTCGCCAGAGAGAAGAAGATAGAGCGCCGCCATGCGCACGGAGACGCCGTTCGCGACCTGTTCGAGCACCGTGGAACGCGCGCTGTCCGCGGCCGTCGAGGAGATCTCGAGACCGCGGTTCATCGGGCCGGGGTGCATCACCAGAGTGCGCTCGGGCAGCACCCCGAAGCGCTCGTCGTCGAGCCCCCAGTTGCGCGCGTACTCGCGCTCGTTCGGGAAGTAGGCGGCGTGCATCCGCTCGCTCTGGATCCGGAGCATCATCACGACGTCCGGCTCGTCCTCGCGCAGCGCCTCGTCGAGCGAGTGCCGCACGGTGACCGGCCAGGTGCGCGCGCCGTAGGGCTGCAGGGTCTCGGGCGCGACGAAGGTCACGTTCGCGCCGAGCGTCGTGAGCAGCCAGAGGTTGCTGCGGGCCACGCGCGAATGGGCGAGGTCGCCGACGATCACGACGGAGACGCCGTCGAGGTCGCGGCCGCGGCCGCCCGTGCCGTCGGTGCCGCCGAAGAGGCGTCGGCGCATCGTGAACGCGTCGAGGAGCGCCTGCGTCGGGTGCTCGTGCGTGCCGTCGCCGGCGTTCAGCACGCCCGCGTCGATCCACCCGCTGCTCGCGAGGCGGGCCGGGGCGCCGCTCGCCGGGTGCCGGATCACGACGCCGTCCGCGCCGATCGCCTGCAGCGTCTGCGCCGTGTCTTTGAGCGACTCCCCCTTGGAGACCGAGCTGCCCTTCGCGCTGAAATTGATCACGTCGGCGCTGAGGCGCTTCGCCGCGGCCTCGAAGGAGATGCGGGTGCGGGTGCTGTCTTCGTAGAAGAGGTTCACGACGGTCTTGCCGCGCAGCGTCGGGAGCTTCTTCACCTCGCGCTGCTGGGTCGCGGCCATGTCCTCGGCGATGTCGAGGATCTGCAGGGCATCGTCCTTCGCGAGCGTGCGCGTATCGAGCAGGTGCCTCATGCGTTCGCGTCCGATCCCTGGGCGTGCCGCCCGGCCGGATCCTCGATCGAAGCGATGCTCACCGAATCCTCGCCGTCGATCTCCTCGAGTCGCAGCGAGATCCGCTCGTCCTTCGCACTCGGCAGGTTCTTGCCGATGTAGTCGGCGCGGATCGGGAGTTCTCGGTGACCGCGATCGATGAGAGCCGCCAGGCGCACCGCTTTCGGGCGGCCGTGGTCGTTCAGGGCGTCGAGCGCCGCGCGCACGGTGCGGCCGGAGTAGAGCACGTCGTCGACGAGCACGACGGTCGCGCCGTCGATGCCCTCGACCGGCATCTCGGTCGGCTGCGGCGGGCGGGTGGGGTGATGCGCGAGATCGTCGCGATACATCGTGATGTCGAGCTGGTAGGCGGGGATCTCGATGCCTTCGATGCGCGAGATGTTCTCCGCTATCCGCTTCGCGAGCACGGAGCCCCGCGTCGGGATGCCGATGAGCACCAGGCCGTCGGCGCCCTTGTTCGCCTCGATGATCTCGTGCGAAATGCGGGTGAGAGCCCGCGCAATGTCAGTGCCCTCGAGCACCGTCCGCGCTGTCAATCCACCGCCCCCCTTCCGCGCCTCACAGGACGCCGTTAAAGAAGTGCTGAACTATCCGATTCAGTCTAGCGCATGCGGGGCGGTGTCCGGCGCCGTCCGGATTCCTCTCGCCTGTCCGTGTCGGGCGTCGCCGGGCGTCGTGGGGCGTCGTGGGGCGTCGTGGGCCTGTCGTCTCGGCGGCCGCCGGCACGTCGTGGGGCGCTCGACAAAGACCACGATGAATCCTTGTATCTGTGCGGCCTGGATCCGCGCCGCGGATGTCGGTGGTGGGGTGTTGACTGCCTTCATGCAGCAACCACTCGCCCCCGACAGCCTCGCGGCGGTCGCTCTCGACGCGATCGTCGTCGAGCTCGGACGCATCGAGTCGGAGTCGCGGCGGATCGAGGCCGAGCGGATCCGGCTGATGAGCGAGGCGCTCGAGCTCGCCGCGGTAGAGGGCGAGCGGACGAGACCCCTGACCGCGGGGCAGCCGGAGACGCACTGCCCCGACAACACCCGTGGCGAGCTCGCCCTCCGTGCCATCCGTGCGGAGATCGCATCCGCCTTGCACCTGAGCGAGCGCACGGTCGATCGACAGCTGTCGCAGGCCTATTCGCTCACCTCCGCGTTTCCGGCGGTCCTCGCCGCGGCGATGTCGGCCGGTGACATCTCGCCGCGCCACGCCGCGGCGATCGTGGATGCGGGATCCGTCATCGGTGCCGGCCGCGACGCCGACTCGCTCGTCGACCGCGGGTCGTACGCCGAGGCGGCGCTCTCCGCGGCGACGGACCGCACCCCGGCAAGTCTTTCCGCGCAGGCGAAGCGGATCGCCGAGCAGTACGCCGAGGAGCCGCTGGAGAAGCGGCATGTCGCGGCCAGACGGCGCCGGCGCGTGTGGGTGGAGGATCGGGAGGACGGCATGGCGGATCTCTTCGCCCACCTGCCGGCAACCGAGGCGTATGCGATCAAGAACCGACTCGCACGCGCGGCACGCGCGGTCGCCGATCGGGAGCCCGCAGCTGGGCGGACCGCCCTCGCACCGTCTGCCGCCGCACCGTCTGCCGCCGCACCGTCTGCCGCTGCGGCGCGCTGCCGCGACGAGATCCAGGCCGACGTGTTCGCCGATCTGCTGCTCGCGGGTGACTCCGGCTCGGCCGGCGCCGCGGGAACCGGACCGGGCGGAGGCGCCGAGTTCGCCGGCATCCGCGCGAGCGTTCAGCTCGTGATTCCCGTCAGCGCGATCTCCCCCGTCACCGGCGAGGCCTCCTCCACCGCCCCGGAATGCCCGGAACTCATGGGATACGGCCCGATCGATACGGCGTCGGCTCACCGTCTGATGGGCGACGCGCCCGCGTGGGATCTGGTGCGCACGGATCCGAGGACGGGTGCGCTCCTCGGCGTCGACCGCTACCGGCCGAGCGAGCAGATGCGGCGGCATCTTCGCGCGAGGGACCGGCACTGCCGGTTCCCGGGGTGCCGGGTTCCCGCGGATCGGTGCGACATCGATCACACGGTCGACGCCGCACTCGGCGGCGAGACGACCACGTCGAATCTCGCGCATCTCTGCCGCAAGCATCACACGCTGAAGCACCAGACGGGGTGGCGCGTCGAACAGGGGGCGCACGGCGAACTCGAGTGGACGTCCCCGACCGGGCGGCGTCACGCCACCGGGCCCGAGCGTCCGCCCGGCGGTCGAGTCAGGTTCACGAGCGCGGCCGATGCCCCCTATTAGGGGGCGCCTGGGTTCGGAGGTGCTTGCGCCTTTCCCGAACCGCTCTCCGGTTTGCGGGCTCGGGCCCGGCGGAGTCTCGTCGGCTGCTCAACGCCCGCACCCGGGTTGCTCGTGGGCGGCTTCTGGGTCGCTCCCCGGCTACTCCTCGCTCGAGCCCTCTTCCTTGACCGAGCTGTACCGCGGCGCGAGCGAGAGCGCGCTGAAGCGGAACGGGCGATCCACCCGGTTGAAGCCGAGCGGGCAGTGC
>CAMFIY010000067.1 GCA_945952575.1 uncultured Leucobacter sp. | reverse complement strand
TGACGTCGTCGCCGGTTCCGCCCGAGACCACGTCGTTGCCGCCGCCGGCGAGGAGCCGCTCGCCGCGGGAGCCGCCACCTCGACGCTGCTCTTCGGCTGGATCGCGCCGCTGACCGGGGTCATCGGCTGGATCGTCGTGACCTTCCTCTGCTTCATCGGCGTCTACGCCTACCTGGTCCGGCTCAGATCGGGCTGGCAGGAGGTCAAGGACCGCATCGCGACCGTGCTCTTCATCAGCGCGGCGGTGGCCCTGGTGGGCGCCCTGATCTTCGTCGCGAGCTATGCGATCGGTCGAGGCGGCGAGGCGCTGCCGCACGCGAACTTCTTCACCCAGGACATGCAGCACGCCGGGCCGCTCGATCCGCTCACCGTCGGCGGCATCCTGCACGCGATCCTCGGCACGCTGATGCAGATCTCGATCGCCCTGGCCCTGACCATTCCGCTGGGGATCGTCACGGCGCTCTACCTGAACGAGGTCGGCGGCCGTTTCGCGCGCTTCGTGCGCACCATCGCCGACGCGATGACCGCCCTCCCCTCGATCGTCGCCGGCCTCTTCATCTACGCTGCGGTGATCCTGCTCATCACGCACCAGCGTTCGGGCTTCGCGGCCTCGCTCGCGATCACGGTCATGATGATGCCGATCGTGATCCGCACCTCGGACGTGGTGCTGCGGCTCGTCGCGGGCAACCTCCGCGAGGCCGCCTACGCCCTCGGAGCGAGCCGCTGGCGCACCGTGTGGCACGTCGTGCTGCCGACGGCGCGCTCCGGCCTGGTCACGGCCGTTATCCTCGGAACCGCACGCGGCATCGGCGAGACCTCGCCCGTGCTGCTCACCTCGGGGATCACCGCCGTCACCAACCTGAACCCATTCCAGGGACCGATGATCTCGCTGCCGCTCCAGGTGTTCGACTTCGTGCGCTCGCCCGAGCCGGGCATGATCGCCCGAGGCTTCGGTACGGCGGCAGTGCTCCTGCTGCTCGTACTCGCCCTGTTCGTCGTGGCCCGCGCGATCGGCGGGCGCGGGCCGGGCCAGCTCTCGCCCCGCGGACTGCGGGCGGTCGAGGAGGCGTCGAAGCGCGACCTCAAGCGGATGTCCCGCACGGCCGTGGCTCGGGGCACCGCGGCAGGACCCGTCCCCGTCCCCGGATCCGGCACTGACCCGGAATCCCACACCGTCGACCAGAAAGATGCGCGTGAGCAGAGCTGAATCCCCCGTCAAACGGACTCGAATCGGCCGGATCCTGGCCGGCCTCGCCGTGGTGGTGCTCGGCCTGGGCACCGTCGTGGGCGGCGCCCAGACCCCGGCCAGCGCCGCGAACTACGAGCCGATCACCGGCACCGGTTCGACCTGGTCGGAGAACGCGATCAAGCAGTGGCAGCGCAACGTCGCCGGCCTCTACGGCATGCAGATCAACTACTCGGGCGTCGGATCCTCCGCCGGGCGCCGCGACTTCATCGCCGGCAGCGTCGACTTCGCGGTGAGCGAGATCCCGTTCCAGTCGAGCCCGGAAGACGGTTCGGCGCCCGAGAAGCCCCCGCGGGGCTACGCCTACATGCCGATCGTCGCCGGCGGCACGTCGTTCATGTACAACCTCAAGATCAACGGCAAGCGTGTCACGAACCTGCGGCTCTCGGGCGACACGATCACCAAGATCTTCACCGGCAAGATCACGAAGTGGAACGATCCGCAGGTCAAGAAGGACAACCCCGGGCTCGCGATGCCGAGCAAGACGATCGTTCCGGTGCTCCGCTCCGACGGCTCCGGTTCGACCGCGCAGTTCACGCTCTGGATGTCGAAGCAGCATCCGGCGCTATGGAACGCGTTCTGCAAGTCCGTCGGCCGTCCGAGCCCCTGCGGACTGACCTCGCAATACCCCGGTTTCGACGGTGCGAAGCTCCAGAACGGCTCCTCCGGCGTCGCCGGCTATGTGAGCCAGGACAACGGCGAGGGCGCGATCACCTATGTCGAGTACTCCTACGCACTCAAGTCGGGCTTCCCCGTCGCGAAGGTGCTCAACTCGGCCGGCTACTACGTCGAGCCGACCAAGTACTCGGTCGCGGTGGCGCTGCTGAAGGCGCGAATCAATGAGAACCCCAAGTCCGCCGACTACCTGACGCAGATCCTCGACGGCGTCTACAACGCCAAGGATCCCCGCACCTATCCGCTCTCGAGCTACTCCTACCTGATCGTGCCGACCGAGACCGGGGGCGTCTTCACGAAGGCGAAGGGCGCCACGCTGGGCGCATTCGGCAAGTATCTGCTCTGCGAGGGCCAGCAGCAGGCAGGCGACCTCGGCTACTCACCGCTGCCGATGAACCTGGTGCAGGCGGGCTTCACGCAGATCAAGCGGATCCCGGGTGCGGGCGGCGTCAAGGTCAGCCTGAACGACTGCAACAACCCGACCTTCAAGCCGGGCGATTCCCCGGCGAAGAACCAGCTCGCCCAGATCGCCCCGATGCCGGCGAAGTGCGACAAGCAGGGCCCTGATCAGTGCACGACCGGCACCGCGGGCGCCTCGGGCACCGAGACTCCGACCACCGGGACCGGGAAGGGCGGCTCATCGAACACCGGTTCGGGCGGGGGCGGCACGACCGGAGACGGCGGGACCGGCGCCGGAACCGGAACCGGGACCGGCTCCGACGGGGGCACGACGGTCGCCGCGGGCGGGACCGCGGTCGCCTCCCCGTTCACCCTGCCGTCCACCGGGTGGAGCGGGAGCCAATTCCTGATGCTCGCCGCCGGGGTGCTCCTGGTCGCGGCGATGCTCCTCCCCCCGCTGCTCGGGCAGCGCCTCGACCACCGTGCACGAAAGGGCAAGCAGTCATGAGCCGGATGCGGATCACTTCTCGCGCAGGGGCCGTCGGACTGATCGCCGCGGTGCTGGTGGGCACCGCGCTCGGAGCCTCGAGCACCGCTCAGGCGCTCGGAGGCGCCGACGCGGCGGTGACGGCGACGTCGAGTGCGGTCACACTGACGAACGCGAAGAACGCGATCAATCCCGACGGATCCCCGTTCCCGGATCTCTCGGTGACGGTCTCCCAGACGAAGGATCTGGTCAGCCAGGGCATCCGGGTGACCTGGACGGGCGGCAAGAAGTCCGAGGCGCCGAACGGCACCGTCGGCGGCACCAACTTCCTGCAGATCGCGCAGTGCTGGGGCGAGGATCCGGATCATCCCGGACACCCCGATCGCCGCACCTGCCAGTACGGCGGCACGATCGGCTATGGCGCGACGCGCGACGGCAGCACGCCTGCGGCGAACGTCGCCGCGGAGGACGAGCAGTACACCGCTCCGGATTTCCGCCGCTCCGTCTACACGGCCATCCCATTCGTCGCCGTCAACGACGCCGGCGCGGTCGACGAGACCCGGGCCCCTGCCGACCGGGTCCTCACCGCGCTCACCTGGGACAAGGCCGGTCAGCAGTGGGTCAAGAAGACCGGCGCCGACGCGGTCGACATGAACACCAACCGATTCTTCACGCAGTACACCACCAACGAGGTGAAATGGGCGCCCTCGGGCGCCGATGGCTCGGGGTCCGTGCCGTTCGAGATCCAGACCGCGATGCAGTCCTCCGCACTCGGCTGCGGCAATCCGGTCAGGAAGCAGGGCGTCGTCACCGGTCAGTCCTGCTGGCTCGTCATCATCCCGCGCGGCGAGGGCGACTCCGGGTCTCCGCAGATCGACCGCTCCGGCCTCTGGTGGGACGCCTGGGAGCACAGCCTCGCCGTGAAGCTCGACTTCAAGCCGCTCGGCGTCCGCTGCCAGATCGGGGCGGCCGAGCAGCAGATCGCGGGCAGCGAGCTCCTGGTGAATGCGGTCGCCTCGTGGCAGCCGGAGCTGTGCAACGGCAAGAACGGCGCCGCCTTCGTGCAGCGAATCGGGGCGGAGAGCGATGCGCTCCGAGACGCCAGCGGCACCGCCCCGAGCGCGCTCGCCCTCACCTCGCTGCCCCTCGACACCGACGGCGCCGGGCTCGACGCCGATCCGCTCGCCTACGCGCCCATCGCGCTCTCGGGCGCCGCGATCAGCTTCGCGATCGATGCGAGCCCGGATCCGCAGAGCACCGCGCCGGGAGTGGAGGAGCATCGGGGGCTTCCGCTCACCGATCTCAAGCTGACGCCCCGCCTCGTCGCGAAGCTGCTCACCGCCTCCTACGTCGACTCGCTGCCGAACGGCGCGGACAAGAGCCACATCGGCTACAAGAGCTTCACCGATCCGGGGAAGAATCCGCGCAGCATCGTGCAGGATCCCGATTTCTGGGCGGTCAACGGCGGCCCGGACGGCGAGTGGGCGCAGCAGAACATCGTCGGCGCCTCCGTCGCCGATGCGCTGACGCCCGACGGCCGCTCGGACATCGCGACGCAGCTCTGGAACTACGTGCTCTCCGACCCCGCCACCGTGAAGTGGCTGAACGGCGAGCCCGACGAGTGGGGCATGGTCGTGAATCCCTACTACTCGACCAGCGCGAAGACGAACCCCACTGGCACCGGGCTCGCGCTCCCCCGCGACAACTTCCCGAAGGGCGATCCCATCGAGAAGCCCGACACGACCGTGAGCGATCCCAACGACGGCTCAGGCGTGATCAACCTCGTCACCTGGCGGCCCTACACGGCGAACTTCGCCGACGGCGCCTACCACGTGCTCCGCGGTGACGGGATGCTGCCCGGCGCCTGGGACAAGTTCAGCACCCCGCCGAAGTTCGGCAAGTCGGTGCGCGAGCTCTTCGGCAGCCAGCGGGTGATCGCGCTCACCACGGCGCCGGCTGCGGAGCAGTACCAGACGGTGACTGCAGCGCTGCGGAACCCGGCCGGGCAGTTCGTGAAGCCGACCCGTACCAGCATCGCTGCGGCGGCCAAGGTCATGAGCGAGTCCGCAGATCAGCCCCAGGTGCGGGTCTTCGACCAGGGCGGCGGCGCAGCGAAGCGCGCGAAGCAGGCCTACCCGCTGGCCATGCCGGTCTACGCCGCGCTGAACCCGAAGCAGACCGATCCGAAGCTGCGCGCCACCTACGCGAACCTGATCCGTTTCGCCGTGTTGAAGGGGCAGCGCCCCGGCACCGACCTCGGTGAGCTGCCGCCCGGCTACGCCCCGCTGCCGAAGAGCTGGGTGAGCCAGGCCGTCAGCGCGGCGAACGCCATCCAGGGGAAGCCCGGGAAGGCCCGGCCCGAACCGGACGCCGGCCCGGACGAGGGCTCGGGCGCCGATGGCGCCGGTGATACCGGCGGGACAGCCCCCGACGCCGATCCCGGGGAGACGACCGAGGCCCTCGGCGGCGCGCCCACTCCGGATGATCCTCCGGTGGGGCCCCTCACCCTCGCCGTGCCCGCCGGCCTCGCCGCCGGCACCCTCGCCGCGGCGGCGGTGCCGCTCATCGGCCGGTTCAGGAGGCGAGCGTGATGCGCGCGCACCTCCGAAACGCACCCAGACTTGCGCGTCGTTCCGCCGGAGCGCCGTACAAGACGTCGAGCCAACGGGGCGCGGCGTTGTTCTCCCTACTCCCAAACAAGAAGGAACAGCAGTGAAGAACACCAAGAAGTATGCGGCCGCACTGGCCGGGATCGGTGTGGCGGCGTCCCTCGTCGCCATCGCCCCGGTCGCGAATGCGGGCCGGGTCGATCCCGCTCCCTCGAGCGCGTTCGCCGCTGTGGGGTCCGACACCCTGCAGGATGTCGTCGGGGCTCTGTCCGACGGCACCAGCGTGACCGGCTCGCGCGTGCGCTCAACCGCAGCTGGCGAGTACTTCGCCTCGTTCGATGCGACCGGATCAAACAGCATCACGACGAAGACCGGAGGCAACACCTTCGGTCGCCCCAACGGCTCGGGTGACGGCGTGAAGGCCCTCAGCCGCTCGATCGACGGCGCGCCCTACACCTCCGGCTCGGCCGGCGGCCCGGCCGGCGTCACCATCAAGGACCAGGTCGACATCGCACGCTCCTCCTCCGGCCCCGGCGCGAACGCCGACCCCAACGGCCCGCTCGTCTACCTGCCGTTCGGCCGCGACGCCCTCAGCTACGCCTACAGCGGCGACACGGCCAAGTTCGGCAGCCTGAACAAGGACACGCTGGCCGGCATCTTCAAGTGCACGACCACCGAGCTGGGCGGCACCCCGGTCGTCCCGGTGATCCCGCAGGCCGGATCCGGCACGCGCAAGGACTTCATCGCGAAGATCGGGCTGACCGAGAACGACATCAAGACCGTCGCGAACGGCGGCTGCGTCCAGGTCGGCCAGGAGCACGACACGAAGCACCTCGCCGACGGCGTCACGCCGTTCCCGAGCAATGCCGTCACCCCCATCTCGGTGGCCCAGTGGGTCTCGCAGAACACCGGCGCGGCTGAGAGCCGCATCGGTGCGGGCGTCAAGATCGGCACCCCGACCGGAGTCGATCCCGTGATCGGCAGCGGCGCCTCGGTCGCGCCGAACAAGGCCTACTACGACAACGCGACCTGGGGCCGCGACACCTATCTGGTGGTCGAGCTGGCACGCATCCAGCCCGGCGACGCCAAGTACGACGCCAAGCTGGACAACCTGCTCGGCGACACCGGCAGCAAGCTGATCAGCTCGCAGAGCGCGCTCGCCAGCCAGGCCGGCGCGGTGAAGAAGAAGTTCGGCTTCCTCGCCCCCAACAGCACCGACCCCATCCGCGCCAAGCTCTCCTGAGCGCGAACCGACACTGTGGAAATCACACTGAGGAGTAACAGACTCATGACTGCTTCGAACAACATCCGCGGCGTCCTCGCCGGCGCGGTCACGCTCGGCCTCGTCGCCGGGGGCGCGGTTGCGGCGAACGCCGTGACCCCGGAGCCGACCGCCGCTCCCGCCATCTACATCTGGAACGGCGACGGAGACGACTCGGCGACCACGCTCCTCCAGGAGTCGGCCGGGAAGCTCTTCGGCAAGGGAGACCAGCTCGTCGTCTCGGCCAGCAAGACCGACGTCAACGCCGAGATCCAGCCGGCCGATTACGTGCCTGCGGGCCAGACCGCGACCAAGGTCTTCCGCTTCGTGGCTCCCGCGGGCAAGACGGCGAAGGCCGACTGGACCGCCTGGGACCTGTCCGACGCGGCCGGCCCGACCGGCGGCGTGCTGAACGACGACTTCACGCTCGAGGATCACGCTCAGGGCAACCTGGCCGCCGCGCTGACCGCCGGCGGCGACTACTGGGTGGGCCTCGCCTTCACCGATGGCAGCGGCAACGTGCTCGGCACGGCCCACCGCACCATCCATCTGCAGGCGGGCACCGGCAAGTTCACCGTCGAGGGCGCGGACGAGGTGCAGATCGATCCGGTGACCGGTTCGACCCCGACCGTCTCGGCCAAGAGCTACGCGGTCGGTCAGACGCTGACCGCGAAGGCGGGCACCTGGGGCCCGGCCGGCGTCGCGCTCGGCTACCAGTGGCTGCGCGACGGCAAGACGATCTCGGGTGCGACCAAGTCGAGCTACAAGCTCGTCTCCTCGGACGCGGGCAGGAAGCTGAGCGTCAGGGTCACCGGCACCACTGAGGGCACCGATCCGGTCTCGAAGACCAGCAAGTCGACGGTCACGATCGCGAAGGGCACGCTCACCGCGCGGACCCCGGCGATCTCGGGCACCGCGAAGGTCGGCGCGACCGTCAAGGTGAAGACCACCGCCTGGGCGCCGTCGGGCGTGAAGCTCAGCTACCAGTGGCTGCGGAACGGCAAGGCCATCTCGAAGGCCACCAAGTCCAGCTACAAGCTGAGCAAGTCGGACAAGGGCAAGAAGGTCTCCGTCAAGGTGACCGGCAAGCTGAGCGGCTACAACACGGCGAGCAAGACCAGCGCGTCGAAGACGGTCAAGTAGTCCGTCGCCGAAGGGCCGGGTCCGATCCCGTCGCGCATTGCTCCGGCTTCGCGCGATGGAGGTCGGACCCGGTTCATTCCGGGTTCACTCTCCGTTCAATCGGATGGTGGATCATCGGCACTGTGCCCACCCATCGCGCTCGCCGCACCGCTCCCGCGGCATCCCGCCCGCAACATTGCGCCCGTGACACCGCACCCACCGCACCGCGCCTCCGCGCACCGACGAATGAGACACCGGACACCGTGATCCCCACTCCCGCCATCGCGCCCGATCCGCGCGGACGCCTCGTGCGACGCGCACTCGGCCGCGCGTCGACGCTGGCGCTCCTGACACTCGCCGCCGCCCTCGGACTCGGCGCCACCGCCGCACTCACGTCGGCGCAAGCGGCTCACGCGGCCGAGATCGCACCGGTCCGCGCCGCCGGCCTCGTCTACGTCGGACGCGTCCAGGCGCAGACGGCGCCGAGTCTGCTGCCGTCCGGTGGAAGCGCGACGCTCACCCTCGACGTGCGCAATCTCTCCAAGCGCGCGATCAGCGGCTCCGTCGATTTCTGGATCTCGACGCCCTGGGGCGCCCGACTCTCAGAGCTGCCGACCGCGCGGGTCGAGGATCTCGCTCCGGGCGAGACGCGCACGCTCACCGCGCGCCTCGACGGCCCCGGCCAGTGGACGTTCACCACCGCGCACGCGGTGTTCACTCCCCCGGCGAAGATCGACGGCCTCGGGACCCGACCCCAGGCACGCCAGGAGTTCCTCCTCGTCCCGCCGTACTTCGCGATCGCATCGCTCGCGGTGCTCGTGCTCGCCATCGCCGTGGTCCGTACAGCCGTGCGGCGAGATCGCGCAGATCGGCACATCGCGGATCAGCACGGCACGGATCAGCACAGCGCCGGAACCCTTCCCGAATCGGCGGTGACCGCATGACCGCGGCGGTGGAGGCGCCGAAGCAGACGGGCGCCGCGCGCAAGAAGCGCGAGAAGCCCGCGAAACCGGCCCGGCCGCCCATCCGGCTCACGATGCGCGAGCAGGCGGTTCGGGGGATCATGGCGATCGCGGCCGCGCTGATGATCGGCTTCACGCTGAACCTCGCCGTGTTCAGCCATGTCCAGTACCTCTCCTCGCAGCAGAAGCTGCGCAACGATTTCCAGGCCCAGCTGGCGGAGGGCGTCGCGCCGGTGAGCGAGGGCGATGTCGACAATGTGCTGCTCGGCGACGGCGTCCCCGTCGCCCTCATCGGCATCCCGGAGCTCGGCCTCGAATCCGTGGTGGTCGAAGGCACCTCCGGCCGGGCGATGACCGCCGGGCCGGGCCATCGTCGCGACACCGTGCTTCCGGGCCAGGCGGGGGTCAGCGTGATCATGGGCCGCTCGTCGGCCTACGGCGGCCCCTTCTCCCGCATCGCGGAGCTGAAGCCGCGCGACACCTTCACCGTGATCACGGGGCAGGGCGAGCAGCTCTTCTCGGTCATCGGCGTCCGCTACCCGAAGGATCCGGCGCCCGCTGCGCCGCAGGCGGGCGAGAGCCGGCTCGTGCTCGAGACCTCTCGCGGGCTGCCGTATGCGCCGAGCGGCATCGTCCGCGTCGACGCCGAGCTCGTGAGTCAGACACAGGACGCGGGAGCGCGGCAGACCACGGCAGGCACGCTTCCCCCGGCTCATCGCGAGATGGCGACCGACACGAGCACCGTGTGGGCGCTCGTCTTCGCCCTGCAGGGGCTGATCGTCCTGGAACTGGCGCTGATGTGGTCGGTGCGCCGGATCGGTCGCCGCCAGATCTGGGCCGTCTTCCTCCCGGTGGCCCTGCTCACCTCGTTCGTCATCACGGATCAGGTCATCCGCCTGCTCCCCAACCTGCTCTGAAGGAACCCACTCAGATGACCGATCTCACCACCCACGGCGACGAGCGCACGCGCGTGCTGCCCGTCGTGATCGAGCACCCGTCAGTCTCTCCCGCGGCCGAGGCCCTGACGACCGAGCTGCTGCGGCCGGAGCCGGGAGCCGGCGGCGGCCAGAGCCTGGTGCCGGCCGCCCGCGCCCCCTTCGTGCCGAACCCTGATCTGGCGACGCTCGACGCACGCGCGATCTCGGCGTGGTTCGGCTCCCGGAAGGTGCTGGACCGCGTCTCCCTCACCATGCCGGCGGGAGTGATCACCTCGCTCATCGGCCCGTCGGGCTGCGGCAAGTCGACATTCCTCCGCATCCTCAACCGCATGCACGAGCTCGTCCCGTCCGCGAGCCTCGCGGGCGAGGTCCTGCTCGACGGCGAGGACATCTATGATCCGAGGAAGAAGCTGGTCGATGCCCGCAAGCACATCGGCATGGTGTTCCAGAAGCCCAACCCGTTCCCCGCGATGTCGATCTACGACAACGTCGTCGCCGGCCTGAAGCTGACCGGAACGAAGGCCTCGCGCGATGAGAAGGACTACCTCGTCGAGAGCTCGCTGACCAAGGCGGGGCTCTGGAAGGAGGTCAAGGATCGGCTGCGCTCCCCCGGCTCCGGGCTCTCCGGCGGCCAGCAGCAGCGCCTCTGCATCGCACGCTCCCTCGCGGTCACGCCGCGCGTCCTGCTCATGGACGAGCCGTGCTCGGCTCTGGATCCCACGTCGACGCGCGTCATCGAGGAGACGATGCTCGAGCTCGCCGCAGAGGTCACGATCGTGATCGTGACGCACAACATGCAGCAGGCGCAGCGGGTCTCCCAGCAGTGCGCGTTCTTCCTCGCGGAGCAGGGTCTGTCTCTTATACACATCTGACGCTGCCGACGATCTTACGCGTGTA
>CAMFIY010000066.1 GCA_945952575.1 uncultured Leucobacter sp. | reverse complement strand
GGCCTTCGGCTCCTCGGCGGTCGACGTCGCCGCGAACCAGCCGACCGAGATGTTCACTCTGGCTGCGGAGAAGTACGTCGGCGCCTGGTTCGCCCCGGTGATCTCGACGCTCGTCGTCTTCAGCTGGTTCGCCTCCGTGCTCGCCTTCCACAACGCGACGAATCGCTACCTGCACGCCCTCGCCCGCGACCGGGTCATCCCCGTCGTGTTCTCGCGCCGCTCGGGCCGGACGAATGCCCCGTGGGTCGCCAGCCTGAGCCACTCCGTCTTCGCGGTGATCGCACTCACCCTGTGTTTCGCAGCGGGTCTCGACCCCTATCTGGATCTCTTCGTTCTGGGCAGCGTGCCGGTCGCCGTCAGCGTCCCGGCAATGGAATGCCTGACCGCCGTGGCGATCTTCGCGTTCTTATTCCGCAACCGACGAGGCGAGTGACTCCGGGCGGTCCGCGTCGCCCCGGCGATCGCCGCCGTGGCGCTCGCGACCGTCGTCTACCTCGTGCTCGCCAACATGGACTTCTACACGGGTCAGGCCGGAGCGATCAACTGGATCCTGCCCGGCATCAACCTGGTCGTCCTCGTCGCCGGTCTGCTTCGCGCATTCCGGATGCGCAGCCATGCTCCCGCGCAGTACGCCGAGATCGGGCGCTACGGCCTCGAGTAGGGCGAACGGGGTTCCCGCCCCGGGTCACTCGGCGACGGGAACCTCAGCGGGCGCTCCGGCCGGGGTCTCGACGCTCGCGTCCTGCCCCTGACCGACTCCCTGGCCGCGGCCGCGGCCGCCACGCCGCCGACGCCGCCGGCGAGGGGCTTCGCCGTCCTCGCCCGGGATCTCGTTCGAGGTGCCCGGCTCGCTGTGGCCCTCTGAATCGTGTCCGTGACCCTCGTGCCCGTGCGCCTCGTGGCGGCCGCGCCCCAGCGGGTTCTCGCTGCGGGTGCGGCGACGGCTCCGGTTGCGGGATCCACCCTCCCCCTCGGCTCGAGAGCCGTCGCGGCCCTCGCCGGATCCGGCCCGGGCACTGCGCTCGCCGCGCGCCGCGCCGTCCTTCACCGGTGTCGCCTTGAGACGGCCCTTGGTGCCCTCGGGGATCCGGAGGTCCTCGTACAGATGCGGCGATGAACTGTAGGTCTCGCGCGGTTCGGGCGTGCCGAACTCGAGCGCCTTGTTGATGAGCGCCCACTTGTGCATGTCGTCCCAGTCGACGAAGGTCACGGCGATACCGGTGCGGCCGGCGCGACCCGTGCGCCCCACGCGGTGCAGGTAGGTCTTCTCGTCATCCGGGACGGTGTGATTGATGACGTGCGTGACGTCGTCGACGTCGATGCCGCGCGCGGCCACGTCGGTGGCGATCAGGATGTCCTTCTTGCCCGCCTTGAACGCCGCCATCGCACGCTCGCGCTGATCCTGATTCAGGTCGCCATGCACCGATGCGGCGGAGAAGCCGCGGTCCACCAGCTCCTCCTGCAGTTTGGCGGCGGCGCGCTTGGTGCGCATGAAGACCACGGTCTTGCCTCGGCCCTCGGCTTGCAGGATCCGCCCGATCACCTCGTCCTTGTCGAGCGAGTGCGCCCGGTAGACGATGTGCTCGATATTGGCCTGGGCGACGCCCTCATCCGGATCGGTCGCCCGGATGTGGATCGGATTGCGCATGAAGCGTCGGGCGAGCGCGACGATCGTGCCCGGCATGGTCGCGGAGAAGAGCATGGTGTGGCGCGCCTCCGGCGTCTGCGCGAAGAGCTTCTCGATGTCGGCGAGGAAGCCGAGATCCAGCATCTTGTCGGCTTCGTCGAGCACCATCTCGCGCACGTTCTTGAGATCGAGGATCCGCTGGCCTGCGAGATCGAGGAGGCGGCCCGGCGTGCCGACGACGACCTGCGCGCCCGCCTTCAGCTGCTCGATCTGACCCTCGTAGGCTTTGCCGCCGTAGATCGGGACGACCCGGGTCGGGCGCCCCGCGGCGGCGAGTTCCAGGTCCTCGAACACCTGGACCGCGAGCTCGCGGGTCGGCACGACCACGAGCGCCTGCACGCCGGCCGCGGGATCCTGCCCGAGGCGCTGCAGCAGCGGCAGGCCGAAGCCGAAGGTCTTGCCGGTGCCGGTCTTGGCCTGGCCGATGATGTCCTGCCCGGTGAGCGCGAGCGGGATCGTCTGCTCCTGGATGGGGAAGGCCTCGGAGATGCCCTGGTCTTCGAGTGCGGCGACCATGTCCTGGTCGACGCCGAGTTCGGTGAACGTTGCCACTTCGTATTCCTGTCGGTGAGGTGCGGTGCTACGCGCTGACTCAGCCCCAGGCGTAGCGAGCGGGCACTCCCTGGTGCCCGCGTCTGACATCGGGCCGCGATGCGCGCCCGTCCCTACAGTCTATGCGGTGCGGGCGTGCGGCACCGAGCCCGCGCCCATACCGGCAACGGTCGCGACGACGGATAAACTAGCGGGGTGTTCGAGTGGATCAAGAGGTTGGGCAAGAAGTCGACTGCGCCCGCGCGCAAGTTGGGTTCTCGCGAGGACGCGGATGACACGCTGCGCGTCGAGCTCTCCGAATTCGCGCCGAGCATCACCCCGTTCCTCGGGCTGACCGCCTACTTGCAGCTCGAACTCTACGAGGCCTCGGCCCGCGCTGTCGCCGGCGCACCGAATCTGCAGTCGAAGGACGTGCTCGCGCGCGTGGCCGGCGTCAGCCTCACGAAGCATCAGCGGCTCGCGGACGAGATCCGCCGTCGCGGGCACGAGCCGCATCTCGTGATGGAATCCTTCACGCCCGTCATCGACCGCTACATCGAACGGATCGACACCTCCGACTGGCACCAGTACATCCTCTCGATCTATCTCGTGGGCGGGCTCTTCGACGGGTTCTTCGCCTCGCTCGCCGAGGGCGTGCGCGACGGGTACCGGAGTGAGGCGATCTCCATCCTCAACGACACGACCGGCCGCGACGGACTGCGCGATCTGCTGGCCGCCGAGATCGCGGCGAACCCCTCCATCGCGAACCGGCTCGCCCTGTGGGGCCGGCGCCTCGTCGGCGATACGCTGCTCATCTCCCGGCACGTGCTCACGCTCAGCGACGGGCGAGCGTTCGTGGAGAGCGAGGTCGAGCCGGTGTTCACCGAATTGATCGCCGACCACATCCGTCGGATGGACGGTCTGGGGCTGACCGCGTGAACGGCTCCCGGTCCCTGAGCGTGTCGCAGGGTCCGGACACCCGGACGGGCCTGCTGGACTGCCACTACTTCGACGCCGGCGTGTGCCGATCCTGCGCCCTCATCGAGACGCCGTACGCACGGCAGCTCGAAGAGAAGGAGGCGCGCTGCCGAGCACTTCTGCCCGGCGCGCCCGAGAACGGCTGGCTGCCCGCATTCAGCGCGGGATATCGCGGCTTCCGCAACCGGGCCAAGCTCGTGGTCGGCGGCCGTGCGGGGGTGCACGGCGGTGTGACGCTCGGGATCCTCGGCCCGTCGGGGGAGGGCGTGGATCTGCGCGAGTGCGCGATCCAGGCGCCCGGGATCGCCGCGGTGATCCCGACGCTCGCGGAGTTCATCGAGGCGACCGGCCTCGAGCCCTACGACGTGCCCGCGCGGCGCGGCGAGTTGAAGTTCTGCCATGTGACGGAGGCCGTGCCGGTGGGCGGCGGCGGTGCGAGCGATGTCTCGGCGGCACCCGGCGGCGAGCTGATGCTGCGCTTCGTGACGCGCACGCAGCACGGACTCGACGTGCTGCGTGCGCGGCTGGGCGAGCTGCGCAGACTCGTACCGCGAGCCGCAGTGATCTCGGTGAACCTGCTTCCCGAGCACAAGGCGGTGCTCGAGGGTGAGCGGGAAGAGCTGCTGCACGGATCCGCTCTCGCCATGCGCCTCGGCCCGGTGACCCTGTACCTGCGACCGCAGAGCTTCTTCCAGACCAACACCGAGGTCGCGCGAGCGCTCTACACGCAGGTCGCGACGTGGGCCGGCGGGATCTCGCCGCGTTCGGTCTGGGATCTCTACTGCGGAGTGGGCGGCTTCGCCCTGCACGTCGCCGGCGCCGAACGGGATGTGCTGGGCGTGGAGATCAGCGGAGCCGCCGTCGACTCCGCTCGGCGCTCGGCGCGCGAGGCCGGGGTGCCGGCTCGGTTCGTCTCGGCCGATGCGACGGAGTTCGCACTCAACGCGGAGGCCTCCGAACTCCCGGAACTCGTGATCGTCAATCCGCCGCGGCGGGGGATCGGCGCGGAACTCGCGGGGTGGATCGAAGGATCGGGGGTGCCGCACGTCATCTATTCCAGTTGCAATCCCGAATCGCTGGTCCGGGATCTCACCGCGATGCCGTCGTACGCCGTGCACTCGGCACGGGTCTTCGACATGTTCCCGCACACCTCGCACCTCGAGGTCGCCGTGCTGCTCGAGCGGGCGGGGGACGCGGGACCCGTCGTCAGCTGACGAAGCCGACCTTGCGGCCGCTGTCGCCGCCGAGCTCGACGTAGGCGATGGACGCCGTGGGCACCAGGTACTGCTTGCCCTTGCTGTCGGTGAAGCTCACGAGCGGCTGCTTGCCCTCGGCGAGCGCCGATTCGAGGACTGCGCGCACCTCATCGGGAGCGGCGTCCGTCTCGAAATTGATCTCGCGGGGCGACTGAACGATGCCGATACGAACTTCCACGGTGCCTCCTTGATCGATCGCGCCGGCGTAGCGCGGATCCTTGTCGGCCCGTTCTGGTCGGGCCTGCTGTTGCGAGTCTAGGGTGTCGCGCCGGAGGCGGAGCCCGGAATCGGGGTTCGTTCGCTCGCAGCGCAGACCGTCGGGGCCATCGATCGCACGTCCGACGGGAAGCCTCGAGTCGGCACTCCGGCGCCGCGCGGATCACTCCGCGCGACCGCCAATCTTCCCGGGTGTCCTCAGCGCGCCGGAGTCAGCGTCAACGTATCCTTCGCCGCGGCCTTCACCGCTTCCGGGCTGAACGCCCAGGGTCGCTGCGCACCGCTCGCCCAGTCCTCCGTCTGATCCACGTAGTGCGGGTTGAAGGCGTGCCCGCTCGCTCCGGTCAGATGGATCCAGTTCGAGGCGTCCCAATCGCTGACGTCGATCACCATCCGCATCGACGGCACGGTCTCGGTCGCATAGCCCTCGCCGTCGAGTTCCCATCCCGTCGCGTCGACGACGCCGGATCCGCCGCCGACGGGATAGGGTCCGCGATTGAAGAGCCACTCGATCGGAGCGACCCCGCTCTCGCCGAAACTGCCGTTGGTGATGGTGATCGCGTGCAGTTCGCCCCAGTTCCACTTGGACTGGTCCGCGCCCTGGGCCCCGGCGAGTTCGTCGTAGGCCTGATCAGCGGCGAGCGCGAGCAGCTCCTGCTGCGTCGTCACACCGGCGCCGGCGTTCTTCCACCACACGGCGTCGGGCCGCTCGAGCTGCTGCTCGAAGACCTGGACGAATCGGGACTGGTCGTCGAGCGGCACCTTCGCGTCCACACCGCCGGTCATCAGTGCGGCGACGTGCTTCCAGAGCACATTCGCGTAGGCCGCCTGGGCCGAGTCCGCGTCGTTCTGCCCGTTCCACTCGGCAAGCCCGTCGAGTGCGGTCTGCACCTCGGGGCGATCCACGTCGATACCGGAGAAGGCGCGTTGCAGCGCATCGGCCGCGGGCATCTGCTTGTCCAGCTGGATGGCATGCAGATCCGCCGCCGTGACCTTGCCGCTCGCGATCTTCGCCGTGAGGAGCTCCTCGATGCGGGCGGCACGGTAGCCGTAGTCCCAGTCCCGGCTGAGGAAGTAGGGGTACTCGTCGGTCACGATCGCGTTGTTGGCCGTCACGATGTAGCCGCTCTCGGGGTTGTAGCTGTGCGGCAGATCCTCGAACGGGATGTACCCCTGCCAGTCGAAGGCGCTGTCCCAGCCCGGCTGCGGCAGCCAGCCGTCAGCCGCGCCACGGATCGGCAGGCGTCCGGGAGCCTGGTAGCCGATGTTTCCCGAGACATCCGCGTAGATGAGATTCTGGGCCGGCACATCGAACTTGGCGGCCGCTCCGCGGAAGTCGTCGAAGTTCTGGGCGAGGTTCAGCGCGAAGATCGCTTCGGCGGAACTGCCGGGGTCGAGCGCGGTCCAGCGGAGACTCACCGCGAAATCGCCGCTCGGCGCGTCCTTCGCGAGCGCGGCGGACTCGTCCGAAGCGCCCTTCGCGGCCTCACCGCTCCCGGCGACGATCCCGAAGCGCGGATCGTCCGCGATCTTCGTGAAATCGTCTGTGAGCCCCGAGACGATCGGCCCGTGCTCGGTCGAGCGCACCTCGAAGGTGACGTCGTCGCCTCCGGCGACTTTGAGCGTCTCGCTGCGGGTCGTGAGCGGATGCTTCGCACCGTCCTGCCAGTAGGCATCCCCATCGATCCGCTCCACGTAGAGATCGGCCACGTCCGTGGTCAGGTTGGTGAACCCCCAGGCGACGGTCTCGTTGTGACCGATGACGATGCCGGGCATGCCGGAGAAGCTGAATCCGGCAACGTCGAAGGGGCACTCGTCCGAGACTTTCGCGCAGCGCAACTGCATCTGCGTCCAGACGGAGGGCATCGCGGCCCCCAGGTGCGGGTCATTGGCGAGGAGCGGCTTGCCGGTGTCGGTGTGCTCCCCGGAGACCACCCAGGAGTTGGATCCGACGCCCTCGGCCTGGGAAGCGATGATGGCGTCGACCCGCGCAACGGTCGAGTCGAGCGAGGTCGAAGCGAGCGCGGTCGATGCTGCAGCCCCGATCCGCGCGGACTGAGAGGTCGCGCTCGCCGGAGACGCGTCGCGCGAGCGCCCGGCTTCTCTCGCCGCGGCGAGGGCGGTCCAGTTCTGATCGACGATGACGGGATGCTCCTCGAACGGATATGGCGGGTAGAGCTCGTCGATCTGCTCGGCCCCCAGGCTCTGGGCCAGCAGGGCCCGCGCGGTCTCCTCCTCGATATTGGTGCGCAGATCCCAGGCCATGGCCTTCAGCCATGCGACGGAGTCGGCCGGGGTCCACTTCTCGGGCACGTAGTCGGGATTCTGCAGACCGAGCACCGCGTACTCGAGGGAGAGCGCTGCTCCCTGTCGCTGCCCGAGATAGGCGTTCACGCCATCCGCATAGGCCTCGTAGTAGGCCCGGATGCCGGCCGGGAGCGCATCGACCTCTCGCTGGGCGACCTCGTGCCAGCCGAGCGTGCGCAAGAAGGTGTCCGTGCCCACCTGGGACTCGCCGAAGAGCTCGCTCAGCCGGCCGCTCGTCACATGCCGGCGGAAGTCCATCTCCCAGAACCGATCCTGCGCGTGCACGAAGCCCTGGGCGAAGAACAGGTCGTGCGTGCTCTCGGCGGTGATCGAGGGGATCCCGCTCGCGTTCCGCTGCACGGTGACCGTCTGCTTCAGACCCGCGGCCTCGAGCGTGCCCGTGGTCTGCGGCCAGGACCGCATGACCGTCCACATGCCGAGTCCGCCCGCGATGAGCGCCAGCACGACGAGCACGGCGAGCGTCCAGCCGAGGAATCGGAGGAGACGGCGCTTCCTCCGGGGCTTCGCCGGTGCCTGCTCGGTGTCGAGATTCTGGGTCTCGGGCTGCGTCATCGCGGCGTCCTCCGTCGGATCGAACAGGTCGGTATCGGTGCCCGGTAAGTCTGCCACGCCGCGCAGACATTCGCGCATCCGCCCTGTGCCCGTCTCACAAACCAGGGATGTCGGAGGCGCCCCCTAGGCTGGCAATATGATCCAATTCGACCCCTCGCAGCAGCGCGTCCTGGCCTTCGAGCCCACCGCGCACGCCCGGGTTCTCGGGGCGGCCGGCAGCGGCAAGACCGCGCTGCTGGCCGAGGCGTATGCCGCCGCACTGGATCGACCCGGCTGGGTGGAGACGGATGTGCTCGCGTTGGCCGCGAGCCGGGCGGCGGCGGCCTCGCTGCGGAATGCGGTCGAGACGCGCCTGGCCCGCCCGATCGGCGGCACGCCGGTGCGCACGCCGACCTCGCTGGCCTTCGCCGTGCTCGCCCAGGCGGCGGCGGCCGTCGGCGATTCGGCGCCGAGACTGCTGACGGGGACGGTGCAGGACGAGGCCATCACGTCGGTGATCGAGCGGCGTCTCGAGCTCGGAGCCGGTTCGGATGCACTGGCGCCCGAGGTCATGCGGAGCCCGGTGTTCCGGGCCGAACTCCGGGAGTTCTGGCGGGTGCTCGACGACTTCGATCTGGATCCCGCCGAGCTGATCGCGCAGCTCGACGGACTGCGGGGGAAGGCGGCGGGCTCGGCCATGACCGATGTGCCGGACGAGGGCCGACTCGATCTCTGGCGAAGCGCGCTCGCCGTCATCGCGGAGGTGTCGGCCCGTCTCTCGTCCGAGCGACCGGTCGAGAAGAGTTCGAGCGCGCTGCTCCGGGCTGCGTGTCGAGAATTGAGCGCCGGGCGGGCGAAGGCACCCCGTCTGATCCTGGTCGACGACGCGCAAGAACTGGGGGAGGGACAACTGGCGCTCCTGGCCGCCTGCGCGCACGGAGGGAGCCGCATCTGGGCGTTCGGGGATCCGGACACGGCGACGGCGACGTTCTACGGTGAGCGCTCGCGCATCCTGATGGATCTGGGAGGCGAATTCTCCAGGCGCGGAGTGCCGACCGAGCCGGAGCAGCTCGCGGTGCTCGACACCGTGCATCGGCACGGCGGCCGCACACGAGAGCTCATCGCGGGCCTCACGGCTCGGATCGGAGCGGCGGGGGCGGGAGCGCAGCGTGCAGCGACGGCCGCGTCGGACGAGGCCTCTGAGCGCGAGGACGCCGTCAGCTTCGTCATCTCAGGATCGCCGTCGGAGCAGATCGGAGTCATCGCGCATCGGATGCGCAGCCGCCATCTCGGCCTCGACGGCGAGACGCCGCTCGCCTGGCGCTCGATGGCGGTCGTCTGCCGCTCGCGCTCGGAAGCCGCCCGCGCGGCGCGCGGGCTCGCGCTGCATCAGGTCCCGACCGGCGTCGCGGCAGGCGGGATGGTGCTGCGCGAACACCGTCTCGTGCGTGATCTGATCCGCCTGCTGCAGCACTCGCTCGGCATCGTCCGGCTTGACGCGGCAGGGGTGCTGCAGCTGCTCGGCGGACCGATCGGGGGGCTCGATCCCGTCGCAGTGCGCCGCCTTCGGGGCGCACTGATGCTCCAGGAGCGCCGTGCGGCCAGAGACGAGGATCGCGAGGTGCGCGAGACGGATGAGCTCGTGTCGGACGCCTTCGACGATCCCGCCGGCGAGGCCGTGATCGACACCCGAGGAGGTCGAGCGCTGCGTCGACTCGGCCGGATCGCGGCGGCCGGGGACGGCGATCATGCCGCATCAGGCACTCCGCGTGAGACGCTCTGGGCGCTCTGGAGCGCCACCGGTTTCGCCGACGAGTGGCAGGCCGAGGCGCTCGAGGGGAGAGGACATCGCTCCGATGAGGCACACCGCTCGCTCGATGCAGTGATGGGGCTCTTCTTCGCACTGCAACGGCATGAGGAACAGGCGAGCGAACAGCGGATCGAGCAGTTGCTGGACGAACTGCTGGAGAGCTCGGTGCCGGAGGACTCGCTGGCGCAGCGCGCGGAGCGAGACGCCGTCACCGTGACCACCCCCCAGGGTGCACTCGGCGCCGAGTTCGCACTCGTGGCGGTGGTCGGCGCACAGGACGGGGCGTGGCCGAACACGCGGGCCCGCGGCTCCTTGCTCGGCACCGCGGCTCTGGAACGATGGTTGCGGGGAGGCGAGGCGACGGATCCGTCTCGGCGAGACACCATTCACGACGAGCTGCGCCTCTTCGCACAGGCCTGTTCGCGCGCGAGCGGCGAGCTGCTCGTCGTCGCGATCGGCGATGAGGAGAACCATCCGAGCCCGTTCTTCGCCTTCGGCGCCGCGCATCTGCGCACCGGCCTGCCGAGCACCCGCCTCACGCTCAGAGGAGCGACCGCGGCGTTCCGCCGTCGGCTCGTCGAGCGGCCGGACGACGCGGGCGCGCTGGCCTCGCTCGCCGAGCTCGCGCGTGCGGGCGCTGCAGGCGCCCACCCGGATGAGTGGTACGGGGTCCTGCCGCCCAGCACCGATGCTCCGCTCTATCCCCGGGACGAGGAGGGGCGCCGCGTCCCGGTGAGCCCGTCGCAGATGGAGCGAGCGGAGAACTGCCCGCTCAACTGGGTGGTCGGCGCGCTCGGCGGGAGCGCCGACAGCGTCGAGATGAATCTCGGCACCCTCGTCCATCACGCGTTCGAGACCGCTCAGGGGCACGAGGTCGAGGCGCTCGTCGACGAGATCAACCGGGAGTGGAGGAAGCTGAGGTTCGAGGCCGAATGGGAATCGGAGCGGGCGCAGCGCACCGCCGCCACGATGGCGGCGGGGCTCGCCGCGTATTTGCGCGAGTTCGACGGCTCGGATCGCGAGCTGGTCGGGCGGGAGACCGGCTTCAGCGTGCCGCTCGGACGGGCGGAGCTGCGCGGCACCGCCGACCGGCTCGAGAGCCGAGCCGGGGCGAACGGCACCGAGGTGTCGGTGCTCGACCTGAAGACCGGGGCGAACGCACCCACCGGCCCTGAGACGCAGCGGCACGCACAGCTCCAGGCGTATCAGCTCGGGGTGCTGGAAGGCGGTTTCTCCGATTCCGATGTGCCTGAGCACGCGGAATCCGGCGGTGCTCGCCTGCTGTACGTGCATCCCGGCGCCACCCGGGGCAACCCGTTCGTGGAGAGGGCGCAGGCTCCGCTCGACGACGACGACCGCGCGGTCTTCGTGCAGCGCGTCGTCGCGGTCGCAGAGG
>CAMFIY010000065.1 GCA_945952575.1 uncultured Leucobacter sp. | reverse complement strand
GCCGGAATCCATTCGGGGTGGCCGTCGTCGGCGACCGAGAAGGCGAGCAGTCCCTCGATCGGATGGCCGTCGCTCGAGACCGCGCGCCAGTTCACCGAGTAGTTGCCTGCGGCCAGGGGTGCGCTGAGCGGCTGCCGCACGGTCGTGTCCTGGATCTCCGGCGCGCCGTCCGTGCGATTCTTGCCGTCCTCGTCGACGACGGCGATCTCGGTGCCGACCTCGAGGACCTTGTCGCTGAAGGTCATGGTGATCGCCGTGAGGTCGCCCGAGGCGTTGTCGATCTCGAGCCCGTAGTCCGCCAGCTCGTCGTGGGCGAGCGCCGGCGCGGCAGTCGCGAGCGAAAGCCCCAGTGCGGCTCCGGCCGCCAGGAGGGATGCGGCGACGCGGGTGGTGATGGTATTCATATTCGTTTCTGTTCCTTCTCTTCCGAGCACACGGGGTCGGCGCGTGCCGGGTCGGCGGTGACGCCGCTGATCGTGCGTCAGCGACGGATGAGAGCGGGAGCGGGAACGAGCGGGGGACCGCGATGGCTGATCGCCGAGAGCCCGGTGAGACGCTCGCGCAGGGTCGTCTCGATCGCGCGGGGACGCGCGGCGGCGCTCGACGGCAGTGCGATGGCGCGCGGGAGCGCACGGGGGAACGCGCGGCGCAGGACGCCGGCGATGGCGATCGCGGCGCGCTCGCCGGAGTGCAGCAGTGCGATGGTGGCGATCGCGGCGAACAGGTGCGAGATCCACATCCACGTGTCCGCCGTGCCCGAAGCCACGGCGGCGGGCGTGAACACGGTCGCCAGGTGCGTCGCGTGGTTCGGGAACCCGTCCGAAGACCCCGCTCCGGCGGAGAGCCCGAGCCCCCAGAATGTCCAGTGATACGGCAGCTGGCTCAGCGCGACGGCCAGGCTGAGTCGCCAGAGCGAGCTCAACCGCCCGGCGAGCAGCACGCAGATCGGCAGTGCGACGATCGCGGTCGCGCCGACTGCGAGCGGGGTCGCCGAACCTCCGGCGAACGCGTGCGACATCGCGGCGAACAGCGTGGCCGCGCACGCAGCCACGGCGCCCCGAGCGGTGCGGGCCGCGCGGCCCGACGACACCGGGCTCCCGTGTGCTGGATGCGTGCTCACCTCACCAGTCTAAGCGAGCCAGTAGGATTGATCCTTGTGTCAGATATCACCCCGATCACCCCTGAAGCAGCGAATGCCGCAGTCGCCGCGGCGCTCGCCGCGTTCGCCGCGGCGGACAGCATCGCCGAACTGAAGCAGGCGCGCACCGAGCACGCCGGCGAGGCGTCCGCCATCGCTCGGCTCAACGCGCGGATGCGCGATGTGCCCAAGGAGCAGAAGGCCGAGACGGGCAAGCTGATGGGGCAGGCGCGCGGCCGGATCGAGGGCGCGTACCAGGGTCGTGAGGCCGAGCTCGCCGAGCAGGAGGCGCGGGAGCGCCTCGTCGCCGAGCGGGTCGACGTGACCGAGGCGCCGGTCCGGCGCACCGCGGGGACGCGGCACCCCCTCGCGCAGTTGCAGGACGAGGTCGCCGACGTCTTCATCGGGATGGGGTGGGAGGTCGCCGAAGGCCCTGAGATCGAGCACGAGTGGTTCAACTTCGACGCGCTCGGCTTCGACCCCGATCACCCGGCGCGCGCGATGCAGGACACCTTCTTCCTCGAGCCGGCGGAGCGCCACCTGCTGCTGCGCACGCACACCTCGCCGGTGCAGATCCGCTCCCTGCTGGGCCGGGAGCTTCCGGTCTATGTCGTCGCTCCGGGGCGCACCTACCGCACGGACGAGCTGGATGCGACGCACACCCCGGTCTTCCACCAGATCGAGGGCATCGCCATCGATCGCGGCCTGACCATGGCGCATCTGCGCGGCACGCTCGAGCATTTCGCCCGGCAGATGTTCGGCCAGGAGGCCGAGATCCGTCTGCGCCCGAACTTCTTCCCATTCACCGAGCCCTCCGCCGAGATGGATGTGTGGCAGCCGAACGCCAAGGGCGGCGCCCGCTGGGTCGAGTGGGGCGGCTGCGGCATGGTCGACCCGAACGTGCTGCTCGCGGCGGGCATCGATCCCGAGGAGTATCAGGGCTTCGCGTTCGGCATGGGCATCGAGCGCACCCTGCAGTTCCGTCACGACATCAACGACATGCGCGACATGGTGGAGGGCGACGTGAGATTCAACCGTCAGTTCGGAGGGCTGGTCTGATGCGTATTCCCCTGAGCTGGCTCGGCGAGCACGTCGCCCTGCCGCAGGATGCCACCCCGGAGCAGGTGCACGCCGATCTGGTGCGCGTCGGGTTCGAGGAGGAGTCGATCCGGCGATTCGAGGCCGACGGTCCGATCGTGGTCGGCGAGGTGCTCTCGCGCGAGCCCGAGCCGCAGTCGAACGGCAAGACCATCAACTGGTGCCAGGTGCGCGTGGCCCCGGAGGGGCAGCGCGCAGCCGATGGTGGAGAGGACGTGCGCGGGATCGTCTGCGGCGCGCACAACTTCGAGGCCGGCGACAAGGTCGTGGTGACCCTGCCGGGAGCCGTGCTCCCCGGCGACTTCCGGATCGCGGCCCGCAAGACCTACGGCCACGTGAGCGACGGCATGATCGCCTCGGCGCGCGAGCTCGCCCTGGGAGACGATCACGACGGCATCATCGTGCTGTCGCGGTTGGGCTTCAGTGTCGAGAACGGCAACGATCCGGAGGTGGGATCCGACGCGCTCGCACTGCTCGGGATGCGCGACAGCGCGGTCGAGATCAATGTGACGCCCGACCGCGGCTACGCCTTCTCGATCCGCGGCGTGGCCCGCGAATACGCGCACTCGACCGGGGCGGCGTTCTCGGATCCGGCGCTCGCGCTCGAGATCGGGAGCGGATCCGGCTTCCCGGTCGCGCTCGACGATCAGGCCCCGATCCGGGGACGCGTGGGCTGCACCGGCTTCGTCGCGCGCGTCGTGCGCGGCATCGACCCGTCGCGGCCGACCCCTGCCTGGATGGTGGCGCGTCTCCTGCTCGCGGGCATCCGCTCGCTCGGCCTCGAGATCGACATCTCGAACTACGTGATGCTCGAACTCGGCAGCCCGCTGCATGCCTACGACCTGGCGAAGCTCACCGGCGGGATCACGGTTCGCCGGGCGGAGCCGGGGGAGACGCTCGTCACCCTCGACGGACAGGAGCGCAAGCTCGATCCCGAGGACCTCCTGATCACGGACGAATCCGGGCCGATCGGCCTCGCCGGTGTCATGGGCGGCGAATCGACCAAGAGCGACGAGACGACGACCGATGTGCTGATCGAGGCGGCGACCTTCGATCCGGTGTCGATCGCGCGTACGGCGCGCCGGCACAAGCTGCCGAGCGAGGCGTCCCGCCGCTTCGAGCGCGGAGTGGACCCCCTCGTCGCACGCGCCGCGGCGCAGCGTATGGTGGATCTGCTCGTCGAGCTGGGCGGCGGCACGGCCGACCCGTTGGGGGTCGAGATCCTCGCCCCCTTCGCCCCCGCGGTCGTGCGTCTGCCGATCGCCCGCGTCAACGGCCTGCTCGGCACGGACTATACGGAGAAGGAGATCCGCAGCGCGCTCCGTATGATCGGCTGCACCGTGGTCGACGGGGAAGACGAAGGCGGACTCGATGACAGCGGGCTGCCCGACTCCGGCTCGCGAGTGCTCGGGGTCACCCCGCCGAGCTGGCGCAGCGATCTGACGCGACCGGCCGATCTGGTCGAGGAGGTCGCCAGGATCGTCGGCTATGACCGCATCCCTTCGGTCCTGCCCGTCGCGCCCGCAGGTCGCGGGCTCAGCCGGGCGCAGCGGCTGCGCCGTCGCGCGGCGAACTCGCTCGCCTCATTCGGGCTCGACGAGGTGCAGGCGTACCCGTTCGTCTCCCGTGCGCAGCTCGACGCGTTCGGTTCGGGATCCGCGCTCCGGCTCGCGAACCCGCTCGACGGAGAGGCGCCCTTCCTGCGCCGCACGCTGCTGCCGGGTCTCGTCGGCGTCGCGCAGCGCAACGTCTCGCGCGGTCTGACCGATCTTGCGCTCTTCGAGCTCGGCTCGGTGTTCGAGCCCCCGACGGGCGCGGACGGGGATCGCGCGGGCGAAGCCCTCGGCACCGGGGTCGTCCCGCCGCTCGCGGAGCGCCCGTCGGACGCCACGCTGGCCGAGTTGAACGACTCCATCCCGGCCCAGCCGCTGCGAGTCGGCGGCCTGCTGCTCGGCGACGCCGTCGCGAAGCAGCCGGGGGAGCCGCAGCGCGCCTACGACTGGTCGGATGCGCTTGATGCGGCTCGTTCGCTCGCCGGGTCCGTCTCGGCCGACCTCGTAGTGCGCCAGGGGGAGCATCCTGCATTCCATCCGGGGCGCACCGCAGAGCTCTGCGTCGTCGTCGAGGGCGGTCTGGAATCCGTGGGCGTCGCGGGCGAACTCCTTCCGGAGCTCGTAGCCGACTCCCATCTGCCGGGCCGTGTCAACGCGTTCGAGCTCGACCTGGGGCGGCTCATCGAGGTCGCACCTCGAGAGCCGGAGACGCGTCAGCTCTCGACCTACCCCGCCGCGACGCAGGATCTCACGCTGCTCGCCGACGCGACGGTGCCCGCGGACGCCGTGCTGGCCGCAGTGATCGCCGGCGCCGGAGACCTGCTCGAGCACGCGCGCATCGTGGACGACTACCGCGGCAGCGGAGTGCCGGAGGGACAGCGTGCGCTGACCTTCGCCCTGCGCTTCCGCGCCGACGACCGCACCCTCAAGGCCGAGGAGGCGACCGAGGCGAAGCTCGCGGGCGTCGCCGCAGCCGAGACGGCGTTCGGGGCGAAGCTGCGCGAGTAGCGGATGCGCAGAGAAGGATCCCGGAACGCCGCATGAGCGGAATCACGCCCTACATCCTGTTCCCGGGCACGGCGGAGGAGGCGCTGCGCTTCTACCGCGAGGTGTTCGGCGGCGATCTCGCCCTGCACAGCTATGGTGACTTCGGGCGCGGCGACGGCCCGACGGACGCGATCGCGCACGGCGTGCTCAGCGGTGCCGGGTCTGACGGCACCCTCAGCCTCTACGGCGCCGACGCGGGCCCAGACGAGGACGCGGTCGACATGGGCGGCATGTTCCTCTCGCTCCTCGGCGCCGCGGATCCCGAGACCCTGCACCGCTGGTTCGACGCACTCGCGGCAGGCGGGCGGATCCTGGAACCCCTGATCGATCGCGCCTGGGGCGCCTTCGACGGCCAGGTCCTCGATCGCTTCGGCCTGCGCTGGCTCATCGGATACGAGCTCGAGCGACCGGAGGGATAGCTCCCGGCCCTATCCGGATGCCCGCCTCCGACGTAGCCTGGAGGAGGCAGAGGAGGCCACCATGCAGAAGATCGTTCCGAACATCTGGTGCAACGGGAATGCCGAGGAGGCGGGGGCGTTCTACGCCTCGGTCTTCGAGAACGCCCAGAGCGAGGTCGAGAGCCGATATCCGGCCGAGGGCCTGCTCGAGTTCCAGCAGCCGCTCGCGGGTCAGGCGCTGACGGTGACCCTCACCGTCTCCGGTACGCGTTTCACCCTCATCAACGCAGGTGGCGAGTTCCGCCCCAATCCGTCGATCTCGTTCATGCTGAACTTCGATCCGCTGCTCTTCGACGGTTCCGAGGAGCAGGCGCGAGCGAGCCTGGACCGGCTCTGGGCGGGGCTCGCCGAGGGAGGCAACGTGCTCATGCCGCTGACGGCATATCCGTTCAGCGCGCACTACGGATGGGTCGAGGATCGTTTCGGCGTGAGTTGGCAGCTGATGCTGACGGACCCGGCCGGGAGCCCGCGCCCGTTCATCATGCCGGCCCTCCTGTTCTGCGGACGCGCGCAGAACCGGGCGCGCGAGGCGGTGGATCACTATCTCGGCATCTTCGAGGACGCCGCGCTCGGGACTCGGGTTCCGTATGAGGCGGCCAGCGGCCCCGCGCCGGCGGGAGCCGTGCTGTTCAGCGACTTCAGCATCGGCGAGCAGTGGTTCGTCGCGATGGACGCCGGCGTGGAGATGACGACGGACTTCGACTGCGGCGTCTCGCTCGAGGTCGATTGCGCCGATCAGGCGGAGATCGACCGGCTGTGGGACGCGCTCTCCGCGGTTCCGGAAGCCGAGCAGTGCGGATGGCTGGCGGATCGCTTCGGCGTGAGCTGGCAGATCGTGCCCGCCGATATGGAGGAGCTGATGCGGCGGCCGGGCGCATTCGAGCGGATGCTGCAGATGAAGAAGCTGATCATCGCCGAGCTCTGAGCCGCGGTGCTCGCGCCGTGCCGCCGGGCGCCTCAGTCGTTGCCGATGACCACTCCGGTGCGCAGCTCGGCGAGGCGGGCGAGCAGCACGGCGACATATGCCGGATCCGGCACGCGCTCGGCCGCCGCCGTTTCGCCCGGCCCGACCTTGATCCCGAGATCGTCCACCTGCAGGGTGCGGAAGACATCCTCATCGGTCACGTCGTCGCCGAGGAACAGCACGGGAGCCGAGGGCAGAGCCGCTCGGATCCCGCTCAGCGCCGTACCCTTGTCGCTCGCGCGAACCGAGAACTCGCGCACCCGCTTGCCGCGCCGCGCGGAGAAGCCGAGGCGCTGACCGAAGCGCTCCGCGGCGTCGAGGATCTCGTCCGACCGCACGGTGTCGCGCACGCGGCGGGTGTGCAGCGCCACACCGAACGGCTTGGACTCGATGTGCACTTCGGGATCCGGCCCGAAGACCCGCACCAGCCGTCGTCGGAGCGTGGCGATCCGGTCGGACTCGTCTCGGGTCAGCTCCCGGGATCCCGGCCCGGTCTCGACTGCGGCATCCGAGCCGGAGTCGTCCGCGATGCCGTGCAGCTCGGCCCCGTGAGATCCCGAGACCGCCCAGCCCTCCGCTTCGATCCCGGTCGCAAGCAGGCTCTCGACCGAACGCCCGCTCAACAGTGCGACGAGCACGCCCGGCGCCCCCTGCAGCGCGGTGAGCGCCCGCTGAGCCCGCGCCATGATCCTCGCGTCCTCCGGCCGGTCGACGATCGGGGCGAGCGTGCCGTCGAAGTCGCAGGCGACGACCAGCTTGGGCGAGGTTGCGAGCCTCCGCAGATGCCCCTCGAGCGTGTGCGGGATCGCGATCGGGCCGGTGAGCGCGGACGGGCCGTTCTCGTCGTCGCCGCCTTCGATCCCGCGCTGCTCCGCCGCCGAGCTCGCCGCCCGCAGGAAGTTCTCCGCCCAGTGCGTCACGTCGTTCTCGCGGACGACGCTCCGGAGCGCGCGCATGCGCCGCTCCTGCTCGCGTTCGGGCATGTGGATCGCGCGCAGGAAGGCCGCTTTCATGCCCTCGATGTCGTGCGGATTGACGAGCAGCGCCTGCGGCATCTCGTCGGCCGCGCCCGCGAACTCGCTGAGGACCAGCACGCCCCGCTCGTTCTCCCGACAGGCCACGTACTCCTTGGCGACCAGGTTCATGCCGTCTCGCAGGGCCGTGACCACCAGCGCATCCGCGGCGAGGTAGAGCGCCGCCATCTCCCGGCGCGAGAACCCCTGATGCAGGTAGACCACCGGGGTATGCCCGATCGATCCGTGATCGCCGTTGATGCGGCCCACGGTCGTCTCGACCTCGTTCCGTAGCGTGCGGTAGGCGTCCACCCGCTCGCGGCTGGGGCTCGCGACCTGGACCAGGACGACCTCGTCCGCATCGACCTCGTCCTCGCGGAGCAGTTCGGCGTACGCCTTGAGCCGATGCCGGATCCCCTTGGTGTAGTCGAGCCGGTCGACGCCGAGCAGTACCGAGGCGGGATTGCCGAGATCCTGCCGGATCTCCTGCGCGCGGGCCCGCACCTCGGGGAGTGCGGCGAGTCGGCGGAACGCCTCGGCATCGATCGAGATCGGGAACTCCTGCGCGAGCACCGAGCGCTGCGGCCGGTCCTCATCGCCGAGCTGGAACACGAGGTTGCCGTGCGCCGGCGCGCCCGCATAGCGTTCGGCGGCCAGCCGGAAGCTGAGCGCGTCGCCCTCGCGCTGGAACCCGAGCACGTCCGCGCCGAGCAGCCCTTCCACGATCTGCCGCCGCCAGGGCAGCTGGGCGAAGAGGCGTCTCGACGGGAACGGGATGTGCAGGAAGAAGGCGATCGTGAGATCCGGGCGCAGTTCGCGCAGCATCGCGGGGACGAGCTGCAGTTGGTAGTCGTGCACCCAGACGATCGCGCCCTCCGGCGATTCCCGCGCGGCGGTCTCCGCGAAGCGGCGGTTCACCTGCTCGTACTGCTCCCACCATTCGCGATGGTAGGCGGGCGGGGCGATGACGTCGTGGTAGAGCGGCCAGAGCGTGCCGTTCGAGAATCCCTCGTAGTAGCCGCTCAGCTCGGCACGGCTCAACTCGACCGGCACGAGATGCATGGCTCCGAGATCGAAGGGCTCGAGCGCCTCGCCGGCGTCGCCGACCCAGCCGATCCAGCGGCAGCCGAGCTGCTGCACCACCGGCTCCATCGCCGTCACGAGCCCGCCCGGCGACGTGCGCCACGAACTCGATCCGTCCGGCTCGCGCACCCGGTCCACGGGGAGTCGATTGGCCACGACGACGATCTCGCGCGCTCCGACGATACTTGCGAGTTCGGGCATGTCCATCAGCTCCAGACGCTCAGCCGGATGTTCTCGAGGATCATTCGCAGCCTATGGCATCCTCCTGAAAGAATAGAGTGCGCCGTGCAACGAGCCCGGCATCGAAGGAGCACACGGTGAAGTACATCTCGACGCGAGGCGGCATGGCGCCTGCGCCGTACAGCGAGACTCTGCTCGAGGGGCTGGCGCCCGACGGCGGCCTGGCGGTTCCCGAGCAGCTGCCGGGCGTCGATGCGGCGCGGCTCGAGTCCTGGCGCGGCCTCGGCTACGCCGAGCTCGCCACCGAGATCCTCGGCCTCTTCGCCACGGACATCCCGCGGGAGGACCTGGCGCGGATGTGCCGGGCCGCGTACAGCGCCGAGAACTTCGTCTCCGCTGAGATCGTGCCGCTCACCCGGATCGACGGCGGGATCACGCTCGTGGGCCTCTCCGAGGGGCCGACGCTGGCGTTCAAGGACATGGCGATGCAGTTCCTCGGTCAGGCGCTCGAGTACGCGCTGGCCCGCCGGGGCAGCACGCTGAGCATCCTGGGCGCCACCTCAGGCGACACCGGATCCGCTGCCGAGTACGCGCTGCGCGGCAAGGACGGGATCGCGGTCTACATGCTCTCGCCGCAGGGCCGGATGAGCGCGTTCCAGCGTGCGCAGATGTATTCGCTCACCGATGCGAACATCCACAACATCGCGATCGACGGAGTCTTCGACGATTGCCAGAACCTGGTCAAGGAGCTCTCGGGCGACCTCGCGTTCAAGCGGGCCCACCATCTCGGGACGGTCAACTCGATCAATCTGGGCCGGATCACCGCCCAGATCGTCTATTACTTCTGGGCCTGGCTGCGGGCGAGCGACGACGTGCCCTCCGCAGAGCGAGCCGGATTCGAGGTCTCCTTCGCCGTGCCCTCCGGCAACTTCGGCAACATACTCTCCGGCCATTTCGCCCGCAGCATGGGCGTGCCGATCCGTCGCCTCGTGCTCGCGGCGAACGAGAACAACGTGCTCGACGAGTTCTTCCGCACCGGCGTCTACCGCCCGCGCGGCGCGGACGACACGCACGCCACCAGCAGCCCCTCGATGGACATCTCGAAGGCGTCGAACCTCGAGCGCTTCATCTACGATCTCGTCGGGCGGGACGCGGAGCGCCTCGCCGGGCTCTGGCGCGAGCTCGACGCGCAAGGTTCCTTCGACCTCTCGGCCGAGACGCATCGCTTCGAGTCCGAGTTCGGTCTCGTGAGCGGCACGAGCACCCACGCCGACCGCGTGGAGACGATCCGCGCCGTGCACGCGGCGACCGGGATCACGATCGATCCGCACACCGCCGACGGCGTGCAGGTGGCGCGGACGTACGTCGAGCCCGGCGTGCCGATGCTCGTGCTCGAGACCGCCAAGCCGGCGAAGTTCCCCGAGATCGTCGCGGAGGCTACGGGCGAAGCGGCCGCGCTGCCCGCCCATCTCGCCGACCTGCTCGAGCTGCCCCAGCACGTCACGGAGCTCGCGAACGACGGTGCGGCGCTCCGCGCCCTCATCGTCGCTCACGCGGAGTCGGACGACCGTCAGGGCGATCCCGGGCAGCCGGCGGAGTGAGAGAACGGGGCGGAGCATGTGGTTCGGCAGACGCGCGCGGGTGGAGATGACCATGATCGCCCGCGACGAGGTCGCGCGCGCGCGGCGCGGCGCGAGGCCTGATCGTTCGGCGGGCCGCCTCTGGACCGACGGGTTCGGCGAGCTCGCGACGCGTTCGCTGCAGGTCATCATCGTGGTGATCCTCGCCGCCGGGATCATCTGGGGCCTGCGAGTGCTGAGCACGGTCGTGATCCCGATCCTGCTGGCGCTCATCCTCGCCAGCACCTTCTCGCCCGTGATGCGCTGGCTGCGCGACCGACGGGTGCCGTCGGCCCTCGCGACGGTGCTCGTGCTCCTCGGCATCCTGCTGATCCTCTCGGGCGTGAGCTGGATGATCACCTGGGCGGTGCGCGATCAGTGGGACGAACTCTCGGCTCAGGCGCGCGACGGCTTCGATCAGATGCTCGCCTGGGTCAAGACGCTGCCGATCACCGTGGATGCGGATCAGTTGCGCGAGTGGGGCGACGCGCTCACGAAGTTCGCGACGAGCGCCGAGTTCGGATCGGGCGCGCTCGCCGGGGTCGGCGCCGTTGCGAGCTTCGTCACCGGGCTGGTGCTGCTGGTGGTCCTGCTGTTCTTCTTCCTGAAGGACGGCCCGGTGATCTGGCGATTCCTGCTCCGCCCCTTCTCCGGGGAGGCGCTCGCCCGGGCCGAGCGGATCGGCGACAAGACGGTCAGCACGCTCGGCTCCTATGTG
>CAMFIY010000064.1 GCA_945952575.1 uncultured Leucobacter sp. | reverse complement strand
AGCTCTCCGCGCTCGGGATCGTGCTCGGCCTCGCCTCGCGCGCGCCGGTCACCTTCTTCGATGAGCCGTACCTCGGTCTCGACGCCACCGCGCGCTCCTACTTCTACGACGTGCTGCTGCGCGACTACCAGGCGCATCCGCGCACGATCCTGCTCTCCACCCATCTGATCGACGAGATGGACCGCCTGCTCGAGCGGGTCGTGATCCTCGACCGGGGCCGCGTGGTGCAGGACGCGGAGGTCGACGAGCTGCGCGGCATGGCGCACCAGGTCTCCGGCCGGGCCGCGACGGTCGACGCCTATCTCGAGGACCGCAGGATCCTGAGCCGGCACCGCATCGGCGGCCTCGCCACGGCGGTGGTCGAGGGCCGGGCCCCCTCGGCGGGCGGTGCCGCGCCCGCGGATCTCGACTTCTCCCCGGTGTCGCTGCAGGAACTCGTCGCCGCCTACGGATTCGACGGCGCCGACAGCCCGGGAAGCACTCCCGAAGCCTCGGGCGCCGCAGACCCCGATCGAGAAGGAGCCAGCTCATGAACCGCATCCTCACCGCGGCCCGCCTGCACTTGAACAAGCCGCAGATCGTCTTCTCCTCCCCCGCGCAGATCATCGGCGCCGTGCTGATCCTCTCGGCGATCGTCGCCTTCGCCCTCCAGCGGGCGGGCAACAGTCCGCTGGACGCCGACTATGCGATGGGCGCGCGCATGAACTCCGGCATGGTGTGGTCGCTGCCGGGCTTCCTGATCTACTACGGCGTGCAGGCGATCGCCACGACGTTCCCCTTCGCGCTCGCGCTCGGGCTCACGCGACGGGCGTACGTGCTCGGCACGGCGCTCGTGAATCTGATCATGTCGGTGTACATCACGGCGCTGATGCTGGCGCTGCTCGGGATCGAGCTGGCCACCGGGCACTGGTTCTTCGGCCTCTACGTGCTCGACACCTATGCGCTCGGCGCCGGGGACCCGTGGGTGCTCGCGGCGACGGTGTTCTTGGGCACGTTCCTCTGCACGAGCATCGGCGGCCTCTTCGGCGCGGTGTGGGTGCGCTTCGGCTCGCGCGGGCCGCTGGCGCTGGGTCTGGGGCTGGGTCTCGTCCTGGTGCTGGCGCTGCTGGTCCTCGCACCGCGGCTCGCTCAGATCTTGAGCGGCGTGACGTCCGCCGGACTGGCGCTGGGAGTGGCGCTGGCATCCGTGCTGGCGGTGGCGGGCACCTGGCTCGCGATGAGCCGGGCCGCGGTGCGATAGGGCGGCGGATCCGTCCGCGGCCGGGAGCGCCGTCGCGGGGAGGCCGTCGCGCTCGGCCGGTCTAGAGG
Source organism: uncultured Leucobacter sp. (assembly GCA_945952575.1). Taxonomy (GTDB): domain Bacteria; phylum Actinomycetota; class Actinomycetes; order Actinomycetales; family Microbacteriaceae; genus Leucobacter. The sequence continues at coordinate 9,682 of CAMFIY010000064.1, read as the reverse complement.
CCGCTCTCGCGGTAGCTCACGGCGCGCTCCTGGTAGACGAAGGCGTTGCTGCGCACGCGCTCGGCCATCTCCGGCGTCATCGTGCCGCGATCCTTCGCCGGAACCCCGGCCACCAGGTGAGCCGCCTCGACCTGCTGCCCCTCGAGCACCAGCGCGCCCGCGGCGACGAAGGCGCCGGGCCCGATCACCGAGTGGTTGAGGAGCTTCGCCCCCATGCCGATCAGGCTGCCCTCCCCGACGGTCGCTCCGTGGATCAGCGCGAGGTGGCCGACGCCGACGTTCTCGCCGATGAGGCTGGGCGCGCCGTCGTCGGTGTGGACCACGACGTTGTCCTGCAGGTTGCTGCCGGCACCCAGTTCGATCCGATCGAGGTCGCCGCGGAGCACGGTGCCGAACCACACGCTCGCGCCTGCGCCGATGCGGACGTTGCCGATGAGGGTCGCGTTCGGGGCGATCCATGCGGTGGGGTGGATCTCAGGGGTGAAGCCGCCGTAGGAGAGGATGAGTGCCATACGGCAACTGTAGCCGCCCGGATCCGGTGCTCCGCGGACCTGCGGGAGGCATGCGGGGTGCGCGCCGGTCGGATGAAGAATGTCGGAGGTGATCGGTAGGGTCATGTGCAGACGATTCTCCTCCACCGCCCTTCCCGAAACGAGGCCTCTATGGACACGCTGCTGACGATCTTCGCGGTGGTGAATCTGCTGGTGAGCATCGGCGTGCTCATCTTCGTGCTGCGTTCGCGCGGCGGCGGGGAGCGGGGCGAAGGATCTGCGCGCGCCGTCGAGACGCTGGTGCGGGAGGAGCTGCAGCGGGTGAGCGGCGAGCTGCGTCGCGACCGGCAGGAGCAGAGCGGCGAGATCCGCAAGGAGCAGCAGGAGCAGCGGGCGGAGCTGAGCCAGATGCTGCGCACGTCGAGCGAGAGCCAGTCGGTCGAGCTCGCGCGGGAGCGGGAGGCCCGCTCGGTGGCGAGCGCCGAGCTGCGGGAGTCGCTCGGCAAATCGCAGTCCGAGCTGAAGGGGACGCTGGAGCAGCGCTTCGACGTGCTGCGACAGGAGAACGAGGCGAAGCTCGAACAGGTGCGCGCGACCGTGGACGAAAAGCTGCAGGGCACGTTGAAGGCGTCGCTGGAGGAGAACGCGAAGCGGATCCAGGCGCTCACCGAGGCGAACGAGGCGAAGCAGAACGAGCTCCGCACCACCCTCAGTGCCGAGCTCGAGAAGATGCGGCAGGGCAACGAGGCCAAGCTCGAGAAGATGCGCGAGACCGTGGACGAGAAGCTGCAGGGCACGCTCGAGAAGCGCCTGGGCGAGTCCTTCAAACTGGTCAGCACGCAGCTCGAGCAGGTGCAGAAGGGGCTCGGCGAGATGCAGACCCTCGCCTCGGACGTCGGCGGGCTCAAGCGCGTGCTCACGAACGTGAAGAGCCGCGGCGGCTGGGGCGAAGTGCAGCTCGCCCGCCAGCTCGAAGACGTGCTCACTCCGGATCAGTATGCGGAGAACATCGCCACCCTGCCGGGCTCGAACGAGCGGGTCGAGTTCGCGGTGAAGCTTCCGGGGAACGGCGATGGCGAGAAGCCGCTCTGGCTGCCGATCGACTCGAAGTTCCCCCAGGAGGACTACGAGCGCCTGCTCGCCGCCCAGGAGACGGGGGACGCCGCGGCCATCGAGTCCGCGGGGCGCGACATCGAGCGGGCCGTGATGGCCCAGGCCAAGAACATCGCCGGCAAGTACGTGGAGCCGCCGCACACCACCGACTTCGGCATCATGTACCTGCCGACCGAGGGGCTCTTCGCCGAGGTGATGCGGCGACCCGGCTTCGTGACGAGGCTGCAGAACGAGCAGCGCATCGTCGTCGTCGGCCCGACCACGCTCATGGCCCTGCTGAACAGCCTCCAGATGGGCTTCCGCACGCTCGCCATCGAGAAGCGGAGCAGCGAGGTCTGGCAGGTGCTCAGCGCGGCCAAGACCGAGTTCCAGAAATACGGCCAGGTCTGGGAGAAGCTCGGCAAGCAGCTGCAGACCGCGCAGAACACCGTCAGCGAGGCGGGCCGGCGCACCCGCGCGGTCGAGCGTCAGCTGCGCAGCGTCGAGACGCTCGAGATCGGCGTCGCCTCGCAGGGGCCGGAGATGCTGGGCGAGCTCTTCCCCGAGATCGAGGAGCCCGGTACGGGAGAATAGCCGCATGGCACTCGATCACCCCGGCACCCTGCGCGGCCGACTCGTCACCCTCGAGCCCCTCGCTCCGGAACACCACGACGAACTCGTCGCCGCCGTGCAGGACGGAGAGGTCTGGCGGCTCTGGTACACCAGCGTTCCGAGCCCCGACCGCATGGCGGCCGAGATCCAGCGCAGGCTCGAACTGCAGGAATCGGGCACGATGCTGGCATTCGTCGCCCGGCGCAACGACACCGGCCGAGCCATCGGCATGACCACCTACATGAACATCGACTCGGTCACGCCGCGCGTGGAGATCGGTTCCACGTGGAACGCCGCGAGCGCCCACGGCAGCGGCACCAATCCCGAGTCGAAGCTTCTGCTGCTCGCGCACGCGTTCGAGGTCTGGGACTGTACCGCCGTCGAGTTCCGGACCGACTTCAACAACCACCAGTCGCGCGAAGCCATCGCCCGCCTCGGTGCCAAGCAGGACGGGATCCTGCGCGCGCATCGACGCGAGCCCGGCTATCTGCGCGACACCGTCGTCTTCTCGATCACCCGGACCGAGTGGCCCGGCGTCCGCCTCGGTCTCGAGCACCGGATCCGGAAGCACCTCGGTGCCGATATCGGCCTCGAGGGCGGCCCGACACCGCCGCTCGGCTAGCAATCCTCTCCGGAGCGCCCGCCGCGCGAGATCCGCTACGCCGGGCGGAAGCCGGTCGTAGACGGCGGCGGTGCGTGCCGGATCATCAGGTGGCGGGTCACCGAGTAGTCGAGCAGCGGTTCGATCGACATGTCCTTGCCGAAGCCGGATCCCTTCACGCCGCCGTGCGGAGCCTCGGACGCGATCGGCAGGTGGTCGTTGATCCAGGTCACCCCGACATCGAGTCGGTGGCTCACCCGGATCGCCCGGGCCACATCGCTCGTCCAGATCGACGACGCCAAGCCGTAGGCGCTGTCATTCGCGAGCGCGATCGCGTCCTCCTCGCCGTCGAAGGGCAGCGCTACGAGCACCGGCCCGAACACCTCGCCCTGGACGATCTCCGAGTCCTGAGACGCGTCGACGATGAGGGTCGGCGGATAGAAATTGCCCGGCCCGTCGGGCAGCTCGCCGCCGGTCAGGACGCGGGCACCGGCCGCGACGGCGCGGCTCACGAAGCCGTGCACCCGATCCCGGTGCCCGGCGGTGATGAGCGGCCCGATGTGCGTCGCCGGATCCTCCGGGGCGCCCACCACGATCTGCTCCAGCTTGGCGCGCAGCGCGGCCACACCCTCGTCGAAACGATCCCGCTGAAGGTAGACGCGGGTGGCCGCGGTGCAGTCCTGACCCGTGTTGTACGTCGCGCCCATCGCGATCGCGTGGGCCATGGCGCCGAGATCCGCATCGCCGAAGACGAGCACGGGGGCCTTGCCGCCGAGCTCGAGATGCACGCGCTTCACGCCCTCGACCGCACCGCGCATCACGGCCTTCCCGGTCGTCGTCGATCCGGTCACGCTGACCATGTCGACGAGCGGGTGCGAGACGAGCGCCTCCCCGATGTCCGCACCACCGGTGACGACGTTCAGGACGCCGGCCGGAAGCCCCGCCTCGAGCGCGAGTTCGGCGAGCTTCAGGGTCGTGCGCGGCGTCATCGGCGCGGGCTTCAGCACGACGGAGTTGCCGGCGGCAAGCGCCGGTCCCGCCTTCCAGAGCCCCATGATCAGGGGGAAGTTCCAGGGCGCGATACCGGCGACCACGCCCACCGGACGGCGGGTCAGCACCGAGGTGTACCCCTCGCTGAACTGCCCCGCACCCGTGCCGTCGAGGGAACGCGCGGCTCCCGCGAAGAAGCGGATGTTGTCGGCGGCGAACGGGATCTCGCCGTCGTGGATCGTAGTGAACGGTACACCGCGCTCCTCGACCTCCAGGCGGGAGAGCTCGGCGGCATCCCGCTCCAGCAGGTCGGCGAGCCGGAGCAGCACGAGCGCGCGGGCCCCCGGAGTGGACTCGCCCCAGGCGGCCTGCGCCTCACGGGCGGCGCGCACCGCCCGGTCGAGATCGTCGTGGCTCGACTGGCGGATCCGCCCGAACACCTCGTTCGTGGCGGGATTCACGAGGTCGTGGAGCTCCCCGCTCGCGAAGCGCTCCCCGCCGACGAATGTGCCGAGGACGGCGGCACCGTCGTCGGCCGCGCCGGGCTCGCCGCTCATGCGGCCGCCCCCTCGATCAGATCGGCCGCCCGGTTTAGCCCGTCGCGCTCGCGGATCGTCGCGCTGATCCCGCGCAGACGCTCGCGCAGCTCCGTGTCTGCCAGCAGCTCGGTGATCGCCCCGCTCAGCTCCTCCGGAGTGAAGCCGTAGGTAGAGAGCCGGCGTCCGAAGCCGCGCTCGTGCACCCGCTGGGCATTGTCGTACTGATCCCAGAAGAGGGGCAGCAGGACCATCGGCTTGCCGAAGTGCATGGCCTCGGTGACGGTGTTGTTGCCGCCGTGCGTGATGACGAGATCGGCGAGCGGCAGGAGCGTGGTCTGCGGCAGGAACTCGGCGCCCCACATGTTGTCGGCCAGCTCGATCTCGTCGTGCAGCGGTCCCTTCGAGACGATCACGTTGATCGGCATGGTCGCGAGCACGGCGATCACGCTGCGCATCAGCGTCACGTCGGCGCTGCCGAGCGAGCCGAGTGAGAAGTAGACGAGCGGACGGCTGCCATCGGTGAAGCCCGCGGGAAGCTCGACGGCGGCCTCGGTCTGGCGCACCGAGGAGTCGACGCGGTGCCAGGTGGGATCGAGCGGCCGGGCATCGACGTAGTCGAGCGCCTCGGGGTACACGTAGATGTTCAGATCCCCGTCGGCGGCGAACTCGAGCTCGGGCAGCGGGGCGGCGCCCTGCGCCTGCGCCCACTCGTCGTACGAGTTCCACAGCTCGCCGTGCGTGCGACGGTACTCCTCGCGGAACTCCGCCCAGGCGACGGTGTCGCCCTCGCCCAGCCCGGAGAAGACGGGGGCGATCGTGTCGCTCGGCGACGCCTCGAGCGGGTTGCACGAGACCACTCGGACGAAGGGCACGCCGGCGGTGGTGAGCGCGGGGAAGAGCAGCACGTTGTCCTCGATGATCACGTCGGGCTGCACCCGCGCGATGATCTCCTTGAGCTGCGGTTCGCAGTACTTCGCGCCGTCGATGAGCGCCTCCCAGATCGGCTTCGTCACCGTCTCGAGCTGCTCGGCCGTGGTCTTGCGGAACTCGGGCGAGATGTCCCGGATGTAGTCCTTCCAGAATTGCCCGGCATCCTGTTCCTCGTCGCCCTCGGGCGGCGCGGCGAGATCGACGAGGTCCTCCTCGAAGCCGAGCGCCTCGAGCTTGCCGGCCCACGACGCCTCGGCGGCGAACACGACGCGATGTCCGCGGGCGAGCAGGCGGTGCCCGATCCCGATGCAGTTGTTGGTCGGGCCGTAGGCGCTCTCCGGCATGAAGAGGAAGGTCTTCTTCTGGCTCATCCGCTGATCCTTTCTCGGAAGTTCTTCGCCCTCGAATTCAGAGAACGAGTTCTAGATTTTTCTATGCAAGCTCTTGGCTGTTCCGTATAGTGTGAACAGATATTCAGTGAATCTCGGCTCCCGATGCGGTTCCCCGCCCGGCGGCCTGCGCAGCGAGGTGACAAGACATGGCCAGACCGAAGCGGCAGGGCGAGCGCCGGCAGCAGCTGGCCCGCGCGACCCAGCGCGTCATCGCCCAGCACGGCCTCAGCGGCGTCAAGCTCTCGTTGATCGCGAGCGAGGCCGGCCTCACCTCGGGTGCGATCCTCTACTACTACCCCGACATCGACGAGCTGGTGCTCGAGGCCATCAGCCTCAGCATGCACCGCTTCTACGAGGACCGGGCGGGCATGCTCGAGGAGCTCGAGGACGACCCGGCGCTGCGCCTCGTGCGGATGATCGAGACCGGCCTGCCCGTGAACGGCCAGGACGTCGAGGTGCGTCTCTTCTGCCAGATGGGCGGCGCCGCGGGATCCAATCCGCTCGCCGCGACCCTGCTCACTTCGCTCTACGACCGGCAGGTGAGCCTCTACCAGGTCGTGCTCGAGCAGGGCCGTGCCCGCGGCATCTTCGCCGCGCACGGATCCACCCTCGCGATCGCCCGCAACGTCGTCGCGCTCGAGGATGCGTACGGCTATCGCATCGTGGCCGGTCACGGCGCCATCGACAGCGACGCCGCGATCGAGCTCGTGCTCGAGTACGCGCGCACGGTCACCGGTCACGAGCTCGCACCCTCCCGCTCGCCCGAGTAGTCCGCGCCGCCGACGCGCTCGCGCGGATCGGCCACGGCGACGAGCCGCTGAGCGTCGAAGGTCAGCCGTACGCGGTCGCCCCGGCGGGCCGAGGTCGCCGCATGCACGGTCGCGCGGATCGGCTGGGGCAGCCCCGGCACGTCTACGGCGAGCGTCGACGATCCGCCGAGGAACGTCGTGTCGACCACGGAGCCCCTGAGTTCGAGCGCGCCGGCGCTCGCCCCGACGCCCGCCGGCGAGGCGCCCTCGGCGGTGACGACGACATCCTCGGGGCGGATCACCACCGTGGCGGGGGAGCCGGCGGGCACCGTGTGCGGCACCCGCAGCTCGCCGAGCCCCGGCAGGGCGACTCCCGCGTCGGTCGCGTCTCCGTCGAGCAGATTGGCCGAGCCGATGAACGCGGCGACGAAGCGGGATCCGGGCCGTGCGTAGAGGCCGACGGGGGTGTCGAGCTGCTCGAGCCTGCCGCGGTTCAGCACGGCGACGCGATCCGCCATCGACATCGCCTCGTCCTGGTCGTGGGTCACGACGACGAATGTCATGCCGACCTCGTGCTGCAGGCGCTTGAGCTCGAGCTGCATCTACTCGCGCACCTTGCGGTCGAGCGCCGAGAGCGGCTCGTCGAGCAGCAGCAGGCGCGGCTTCTTCACGAGTGCGCGGGCCAGGGCCACGCGCTGCCGCTGCCCCCCCGAGAGCTTGGCGGGGCGGCGCTTCGCGAACTCGTTCAGGCCGATGACGTCCATGATGTCGGCGACGCGGCTCAGGATCTCGGCGCGGGGAAGACCCTCGGCCTCGAGCCCGTACGCGATGTTCTTCTCGACGCTCAGATGGCCGAAGAGGGCGTAGGACTGGAACATCAGGTTGACCGGGCGCTTGTGCGCGGCGACGCCGAGCAGCGAGGCGCCGTCGAGCCGGATGTCGCCCTCGGCCGGCGACTCGAAGCCGGCGATCGAGCGCAGCAGCGTGGTCTTGCCGCAGCCGGAGGGGCCGAGGAGCGCGAAGAACTCTCCCTCGGCGATGTCGAAGCTCACGTCGTCGACTGCGGTGACCGAGCCGTAGCGCGCGGTCAGGCGATCGATGGCCAGCAGCGGCGCGGCACCGTTCGCATCCGCGGGTGCGGCACCCGTCGTGGGGTCGGGGATCTGGTTCATTCGGATTCCTTCGGTGAGCCGATTCGCGTGAGCCGCTGCGCCACGAGGATCGTGACGATGCTCACGAGCAGCAGGAGCGTGGCCAGGGCGTTGACCTCGGGCGTGACGCCGAAGCGCACGGTCGAGTAGATGACGATGGGCAGGGTGGGCGTGGTGGGCGCCGCGGTGAAGAACGCGATCACGAACTCGTCGAGCGAGAGCGTGAAGGCGAGCATGGCGCCTGCGACGATCCCGGGCATCAGCTGCGGCAGCGTCACCCGGAGGAACGTGCGCGTCGGCGAGGCGCCGAGATCGCGCGAGGCCTCCTCGAGGCTGCCGTCGATGGAGGCGATGCGCGAGAGCACGATCGCCGTGACGAACGCCGTGCCGAACACCGCGTGGGCGATGATCACCGTATGCAGGCCGAGGGCGAACTGGATGAGCGCGAAGAAGCTGAGCAGGCCGATCCCGAGCAGGAGGTCGGGGAGCAGCGCCGGCGCGACCGCGAACGCGCGGATCAGGCCGCCCTTCGTGTAGCGGTGGATCCCGACCGCCATCAGCGTGCCGAGCACGGTGCTGATCACCATCACCGACGCGGCGACGATGAGGGTGTTGCGGAGGCCCTCGAGCATCGCCTGGTTGTGGAACAGCGAGACGTACCAGTCGAAGGAGAATCCGCGCCAGACGAAGAGGTTCTTCGAGGCGTTGAAGCTCATCACGACGACGACCAGGATGGGCAGGTAGAGGAAGACGTAGCCCACCCAGAGCGGTAGGTGCAGCCAACCGACGCCGCGCGTGCGTGCGGCTCGGGATCCCGTCCGTCCGCCGCGTCCGGCGCCGCCGCGCGGGGCGCTCCGCTCGCCCATCGCGCGCAGCACCGTCGTGGTCGGCGCGGTGGCCGGCTCGCGGGCCTCGATCCCGTTCGGGGTCCGATCCGGTTCAGCCACGATCGCCCCCTTCGGCGAGACGCCGGCTGACCCAGCTCTGCCCGACGATGAGCAGCGCGAGGAACGCGGTCAGGACGAGGGCGAGGGTGGCGCCGAACGGCCAGTTGCGGGCTTCGAGGAACTGATCCCGGATCAGGTTGCCGATCAGAATCATCTTGCCGCCGCCGAGCAGTTCGGGGATGACGAAGTTCGACATGCTCGGGACGAAGACGAAGATAGCGCCGGTCAGCGCGCCCGGCAGCGACATCGGGATGGTGATGGTGCGGAACACCCGCCAGGGCGAGGATCCCAGATTGGTGGCGGCCTCGCGGACCGACGGGTCCACCGCCTGCAGCGAGGCGTAGAGGGGCAGGATCATGAGCGGCAGGTACATGTAGAGGAGGCCCACCGCCACGGTCCCCCAGTTGTAGAGCAGCGGCAGCGGGGTGTCGATGATGCCGAGCCCCTGCAGCGCCTCGTTCACGATGCCCGCCTTGTTGAGCAGCAGGATCCAGGCGTAGGTGCGGATCAGGAAGTTGGTCCAGAAGGGCAGGACCACCGCGATCAGCGCGATCGTGCGCCAGCGCTCGGGCAGCCGTGTGATCGCGTAGGCGATGGGGTAGCCGAGCAGGAGCGCGAGCAGGGTCACGACCACCGCCATGCCGACCGACTGCACGATGACGCCCGAGTAGACCGGGTCGAGCAGTTTCGCGAAGTTCTCGGTGGTGAACGTGAACTGCACGCCGCCGAAGCGCCCGCGCGTGAAGAACGAGTAGACGAACAGCAGGGCGACCGGGATCGCCATGAAGACGATGAGGAACAGGGTGCCGGGCCCGCGGAAGGGGAGCGCCCTTGCCCGGGCCCGGCCGGTGGTGACTGGCATGATCAGTTGCTGATGCGTGGTGCGTCGACCCGCCGAGGCGGGTCGACGCGAGCGCTAGTTGGCGGAGAGCACCGCGGTGTTCAGGTCGGTGAAGGCGGTCGAGAAGTCGCCCAGATCGACGATGGCCTCCTGCTTCATGCGCTCCTCGACGCTCATGCCCAGGTTCGGGTAGGACTTGATCAGCGCCGGATCCAGGGCGTCCATGGCCGCCTGGTTCGGGACCGCGTAGAGGATGTTCTCGGCGACCCAGGTGCCGATCTCGGGGTCGAGGATGTAGTTCCTGTCTCTTATACACATCTGACGCTGCCGACGATCTTACGCGTGTA
>CAMFIY010000063.1 GCA_945952575.1 uncultured Leucobacter sp. | reverse complement strand
TACGAGATTCATGAGCGTCTCGTGGGCTCGGAGATGTGTATAAGAGACAGGCGGTCGACGACGTACGGGGCGAAGTCGACGGCATCGTTGTCATCGCCCTTGAGCACCAGCTCCCGCTGATCCTGCGCGAGCGGGGCCTCCGAGCTCGCCTGCGCGGGTGTGCGCACCTCGACGACGCGATGGGTCACCGGCAGCTCCCCCGCTCCGCGTTGCACGGTCACGACTTCGCCGACCTTCACGTCGGACGCGGCCGTCGGCAGCGACACCGCGAGTGCGCCCTGCGGCATCGTCGGCGACATCGATCCCGTGCGGAACGTGATGAGCGTCGCCCCGCTCAGCGCGCTGAACGCGAACCAGGCGCCGAGAAGCAGCGCGACCGCGATCACCACGGTCGCGACCGCGCCCCTCAGCAGCCGGGCCCCCATGCCCCGCACCCTCGGCGGCTACCGGTGTGTCTGTCGGCTCCGCCGGTTACACCGACTGCCCGTCGAAGACCCAGGCCGGCGAGATCTTGAGCCCCTGCAGCGCGTCGACGCCCGGGGTGCTCGCAGGCAGCGTCAGGGCGAAGCAGTAGTGCTGCGTCGAGCCGGCGCTGGCCGAGAGGCTCTGAGCGGCCGAGGCGGCCGTGCCGAGCGGCTGGTTGGTGACGATCGGGGTCCAACCCGTCGCGACGAAGCCCGCGGTGCAGGCGCTCGGGGGTGCTGCTCCGGCGGCGGTGTAGATCGTGACGCGGACGGCGGAGAAGAGCGCCGCGTCGTTCTGCGGCGCCGGCGCGCCGGTTGCGGCGACCGCGCCCTGGAGCTGGACGCTCGCGGCCATCGAGTTCGCGACCGTGCGCAGCGCCACCGGGGCGTAGGTGGTGTCGCCCGGAGTCAGCGCCAGTGCATTCGCGGTGAACCGGAGCGGATCGCCGGGGTTGGTCTCACGATTGACCCAGTTCCCCGCGACATCGGCGAATGGAGCCGTGGTGTTCTGCACCACTTCGAACGTACTGGTGCCGACACCGGGATCGCCGTTCGAGGCGCCGCCCCAGATCCATTCGGCATCGTTCCAGCTCGCGAGCGTGTACGTCGCCCCGACGCCCACGACGAGCGCCCCGGCCGCGATCGCGGCGATCTTCTTGAAAGTGCGGCGCTGTCCGGCGCTGCGGTCAGTCTGGTTCACGAACATCCCTCCCCAATGAGTACGGGAGGTCGGGCGGTCGCCGCCGGATCCGAGAGCTCGGGATCCGACGGCTACCAACGTTCCCCCCATGAACGTTACGGCCGAGGCCGTGGGCCAATCAGGCACCCAGGCAGGCCGGGACAGCTAGTTCATAGGATAAGAATCTGAACATGAGTCCAAAACGTTATCCTCGGTCGCGACGACGGCGCGGCTCGCGCAGGCCGCTCGCACCGCGCTTCTGCGCGGCGCCGGTCCCCGGTCAGCGCCGGAAGAGCCCCGGTCGGGCAGCGCGTTCGATGGCGGCCCGCAGCCGTGCAGGATCGACGCGCCAGATCGCATGACGACGGCCGCCGACCAGCAGCACCGGGATGTCCTCCGCGTGCAGCCGCGCGAGCTCCGGATCCTCGAGGATGTTCCGCTCGTCGAGCGTCACCTCGAAGCCCTGCTCGACGAGCGCTTCGCGAACGCCGTCGATGACTGCGCGCGCATCATCGCAGAGATGGCAGCCCGGTTTCGAGAGCAGGGTCAGCTCGACGGGTTTCGGCACGCGGCCAGTCTATGCGCGCACGCAAAAAAGGCGCCGGGCAGCGCCCGACGCCCTCGCACCGCGGAAGCGGTTACTTCTTGTTGCGACGCTGGTGACGCGTCTTGCGAAGCAGCTTGCGGTGCTTCTTCTTCGACATACGCTTGCGGCGCTTCTTGATGACTGAACCCACGGTTACCTCACAAAGTCACAGAGTTGAAAGTTCTGAGGGGACCGGAACTACGGCCCACAAAACGTCAATCCTACAGCGCTCCGCGATCCGACGCGAAAACGGGCTTCGCAGACCGGTCGCCTGCGAGGCTCTGCAAGCCGCTCAGCTGCGCAGCCGGAAGCGCGCCACGAGCTCCTTAACTCGATGTTCGGCACTCGCCGCGGCGCGGCCGATCCGCTCCGCCGCCGAAGCGACCTCCTCCGACAGCACCTCGCCGTCGTGCGACTCGGGATCCGGCAGCAGTTCGCCGGTCTCGGAGCGGTACTCGAACGTTACCTCGGTGTCGAAGCCGACCGAGAGAAAGGGGATCACGAAGTCCTCCACCATCTCGAGGGGCTCGGGATCGAGCGAGTAGAAGCGGTGCTGCCCGTCCTCGCGCACGGTCACCAGTTCGGCCTCGCGCAGCACCTTCAAGTGCTTGGAGACGGTCGGCTGGCTGATCTCCAGCTGGGCCACGATCTCGGAGACGCTGATCTCTGCGTTCTGGGCGTGCTTCTCGAGCAGCACCTGCAGGATGTCCCGCCGGGTCGCGTCGGCGACCACTCCGAAAATGTCTGGCATAACCACTAAGGGTAGCCCCGTTCCGGAGTAGCATGACAACCGCATGCGCTGCGAGTCTCCGCGGCGCCCACGAGCGAGCAGGAAGACGGTGGTGCTGAAGGCGCAGACGACCCGGCGAGGCCACGCGATGGCGCCGAGCCAATCACGGTCGAAGAAGTCGTGGACGCACCTCCTCGTCCAGTCCTCGCCCGCCCGCTTCGCCCTGCTGATCTTCACCGCGCTGATCCTCGTCTGGACCGCGCTCCTCTCACTGCCGTTCGCCACCCGCTCCGGATCCCCCACCCCGCTCGCCGACGCCCTCTTCACCGCGGTCTCGGCCATCTGCGTGACGGGGCTCTCGACCCTCGACATGGCGTCCCACTGGTCGATCTTCGGCGACATCGTCATCGTCCTCGGCCTCCAGATCGGCGGCATCGGCGTCCTCACCCTCGCCAGCATCCTCGGCCTCACGGTGACGCGCAGGCTCGGGTTGCGCCAGCGCCTGCTCGCCGCGAGCGACACGAATCCCGCCCGCACGACGAAGGGCAGCAGCGAGAGCCAGGCGGTCGGCCTCGGCGACATCGGAGGCCTGCTCTCGGCGGTGGCGATCAGCCTGCTGGTGATCGAGGCGGTGCTGACCGTCCTGATCACCCCGCGCCTCCTCATCGCCGGCCACGACCTCGGACATGCGCTCTGGTACGGCTTCTACCTCTCCGCATCCGCGTTCACGAACACCGGATTCGTTCCGATGCAGAGCGGGCTCGACCCGTTCGTGACCGACCCGTACATGCTCATCGTGCTCGCCGCGGGCGTATTCTTCGGCAGCATCGGCTTCCCGGTGATCTTCGCCCTCTACCGCTACGTCGTGCGCGGCGGCCAGAAGCACCGCCGTCTCGGTCTGCACGCGAAGCTGACCCTCACCACGACCATCGCGTTCGTGATCCTGGGCTGGATCGCCATCGGCGCCCTCGAGGCCGACAACGTCGGCACCTTCGGCGAGCAGAACTTCTGGCAGACGATCATGAGCTCGGGCTACATGTCGGTCATGACGCGCTCCGGCGGCCTCGGCACGGTCGACCCGGCGGACATGAACGGCTCGACTCTGCTGGTCATGGACATGCTGATGTTCGTCGGCGGCGGATCCGCCTCGACCGCGGGCGGCATCAAGGTGACGACGATCGCGGTGCTGTTCCTCGCCGCATACGCCGAAGCGCGCGGATACCAGGACATGCAGGTGTTCGGCCGCAGCATCCCGGTCGAGGTCTTGCGGCTCGCGGTCTCGATCGTGATCTGGGGCGCGACGATCGTCGCGGTCGCCACCATCACGCTGCTGCACATGACGAAGCTGCCGCTCGACCACGTCCTGTTCGAGGTCATCTCCGCCTTCGGCACGTGCGGACTCAGCACCGGCGTGTCCGAGATACTGCCCGACGGGGGCAAATACGTGCTCTCCGCCACCATGTGGGCCGGCCGCGTCGGCACCGTGACCCTGGCCGCAGCCGTCGCAGCGACCAGCCGTCGTCGCATGTTCCGATTCCCCGAGGAAAGGCCGATCGTCGGTTAGTATTCGCGGAGCAATCGCCGCACCCTCGACAGCTGAGCCAGAAAGGCAGATCCGTGGTTGACATTCGCAGTGACGCACCCGTCATCGTCATCGGGCTGGGCCGATTCGGCGCAGCGACCGCCGGCCAGCTGGATCGGCAGGACCGCGAGGTCCTCGTCGTCGACACCGACCTCGCGCTCGTGCAGAAGTGGGCGGATCGCGTCACCCACGCCGTGCAGGCCGATGCCCGCTCGATCGAGGCGCTCCGCCAGATCGGCGCGGACGAGTTCCAGATCGCCGTCGTCGCGACCGGCGCATCGGTCGAGGCGAGCGTGCTGATCGCGGCCAACCTCGTCGACCTCGGCGTGCCCCAGATCTGGGCGAAGGCGATCTCGATCTCGCACGGCAAGATCCTCGAGCGGATCGGCGTGAACCACGTCATCTACCCCGAGCGCGAGGCCGGCGAGCGCGTCGCCCACCTCCTCAGCGGCAGCATGCTCGACTTCATCCAATTCGACGACAACTACGTCATCGCCAAGATGTACCCGCCGCGCTCGATCCGCGGGCGCACGCTCACCGAGAGCGGCGTGCGCACCCGCTACCGCGTCACCGTCGTCGGCGTGAAGACGCCGGGCCAGCCGTTCACGCACGCGACGCAGGACACCGTCGTCTCCTCGCGGGATCTGATCATCGTCTCCGGCACCGCCGAGGACGTGGAGCGCTTCGCCACGATCGGCTGAACCCGACGGACGGACGGAACGGCCGCCCGAAGAGCATCAGTCACCCGGTGCGGCCAGCTCCTCCGAGCGGCGGATGTTCGCGGCCAGCGCCCGATCGAAGAGCTCGCTCCAGTTCGCCTCCTGCAGCACGAAGATCGCCTGCTCGGTCGTGCCCTTCGGGCTCGTCACATTGCGCCGCAGCTGAGCCGGGTCCTCCCCGCTCGCGCGGAGCAGCTCGGCGGCGCCGATCACGGTCTGCTGGGCGAGCAGCCGCGCCTGATCCTCGTCGAAGCCGAGTCGCCGGGCCGCCGCCGTCATCTCCTCCGTGTAGAGGAAGAGGTAGGCCGGCCCCGATCCCGAGACCGCGGCGACGGCGTTGATCTGATCCTCGTCGACCTCCAGCACCGCCCCCACCGTCGCGAACAACCGGCGCGCGTCCTCGACCGCCGCGGCATCCGCCGTCGTCCCGCCCGCGATGCCCGTCACTCCGAGGCCGACGTTCGCCGGAGTGTTCGGCATCGCCCGGACCACCGAGACGCCCGCGGGCACCAGCTCCTCCATGCTCGCGATCGTGACGCCGGCTGCGACGCTCACGACGACCGCACCCGGCTCCAGATCCTCGGCGATCTCGCGCAGCAGATCGTGGATCATCCAGGGTTTGACGCCGAGCACGACGATCCTCGCACCCCGTACCGCGCGACGGTTGGCGTCCGGATCGCTCTCGCCGGCATACGCCAGGACATCCTCGGCGGCGGCGTAGCGCTCGGCGCTCGCGGCCGACCTGGTCGTCACCGTGATCGGCCCGTCCACTCGCACACCGGGGGCGCGCAGCCCGGCGAGAATGGCGCCGCCCATGGATCCGACCCCCAGCATCGCCACTCGGGGCAGTGTCGCCGCCTGTTCGACGGGTTCTGCAACGGGCTGTGGTTCATAGCTCTCGGTCATGCGCACAAGCCTAGGATGGAATGAGCACGACCGAGAGGATCACATGAGCGCGACCAGCGAGAAAGTGGCCACCATCGAGGCTGCCCTGCTCAAGGGAGCCAGCATTCGCCGAGTGATCGATCTGCAGGTGGCGAGCGCGGGCGACGACCTCGTCGTCGGGGCGAAGGTCGATCTCGACGCCGAACTCACGATGAAGGAAGTGTCGACGATCCTGCTGCAGGCGAAGCGCCGTGTGCAGAGCGCCCTGCCGGAGGCGAGGATCGTCTACATCGAGCCGGATGTGTGGATCGACCCCGAGGCGGTGCAGCCGACGACGAGCAGCATCGTCATGCTCGGGCTCGACTGAGGCCCGGCTCCTCTCCGGTTCAGCGGCGCTCGCGGAAGAACTCCTCGAGCAGTGCCGCGCTCTCCTCTGCGAGCACCCCGCCGATCACCTCGGGGACGGCGTGCGGCAGACGTCCGTCGCGAAGCAGGTCGTAGACGCTGCCCGCGGCCCCGGCTTTCTCGTCCCAGGCGCCGAAGACCACCCGGGGCACGCGCGCGGCGAGGATCGCCCCCGCGCACATCGCACAGGGCTCGAGCGTGACCACGAGCGCGCAGTCGCCCAGCATGCGATCGCCGGTCGCCCGGGCCGCCGCGCGCAGAGCGAGGATCTCGGCGTGCGCGGTCGGATCGGGCGTCGCCTCGCGCGCGTTGTGCCCTCGGCCCAGGACCGCTCCGTCGGGCGCCAGGACCAGGGCGCCGACCGGGATCTCGCCCGCCGCCGCGGCCGCCCGCGCCTCCGCCAGCGCAGCGCGCATCGCCTCGAGCTCCTCTGCACTCGCCGGGATGGTCGGCATGCGGCGCCCCTCTCCGATCCTTCGCGCTGCGCGCGCTCGGCACGCCCTAGGATTGAGCCATGCGCGTCGTCATTGCGGATCATCCGCTGATCACCCACAAGCTTACGGTTCTGCGGGACAAGCAGACCCCTCCGCCGACCTTCCGCCTGCTGGTCGAGGAGCTCATGACCCTGCTCGCCTACGAGGCGACCCGGGACGTCCGAGTCGAGGCCGTCGAGATCGATACCCCGGTCGCCCGCACCACAGGCGTGCGCCTGAGCCAGCCGTCGCCGCTGATCGTGCCGATCCTGCGCGCGGGCCTCGGCATGCTCGAGGGCATGGTGAAGCTGCTGCCGACCGCCGAGGTCGGGTTCCTCGGAATGAAGCGGGACGAGGAGACCCTGCGGCCCACGACCTACGCCGAGCGGTTGCCCGAACGACTGAACGGGCGGCAGTGCTTCGTGGTCGATCCGATGCTGGCGACGGGCGGGTCGCTGGCCGCGGCCATCCAGTTCCTCTTCGACCGCGGGGCCGAGGACGTGACCGCGGTCTGCATCCTCGGGACGCCCGAGGGCATCTCGGTGCTGCGCGAGGCCGTCGGCGAGCACAACGTGACGCTCGTGCTCGGCGCGCTGGATCAGGGGCTCAACGAGCAGGCGTACATCGTGCCCGGCCTGGGCGACGCCGGAGACCGCCTGTACGGCACCGTCGACTGAGCGGATCCCGCATCACGGCACCGACGTCATCCGGCGTCACACTGCGAAAAGATTTGACACGCGGCGTGACGGTTTGTCACACTGATCCGTATGCATGACATCACACGACCCCAGTCCGCCATCGAGGTGAACTTTGGGCAGACCGGCATGATGATGGCCGGTCGTGTAGTCATGTGCTGTCGAATGCACAAGGCGCTCTAACAGAGACGACGCGATAACGCTCGCTCTGGCGCCGATCGTCGAGGCTCGGACGTCCGTCCGACCCGGCACCACGCAGGCTCTCACCGGCCACCCCTTCTGAACGGGGAACAGGTGTACTCCGCGGCTCACCCCGCACCGATCAGCAGCACCCATCGCGCGCCGATCGTTCTCGCTCGACAGCATCCCGAAGGACTTCATCATCATGACCACCCAGACCCAGACCCTCATCCGTACCACCGAGACAGCCTCCGCCGACGCCCCCCAGCGCAACGTCCCCGACGGGGCCGAGGTCCGCGGCTTCGCCCTCTACGTCGGCCTCGCCGACGACAAGATCGGCGCGGCGGATCCGAAGCTCGGCGCGATCGTCGCCCAGATCAAGGACCTGGTCGCCCAGCTCGCCCCCGCCGCCGAGACCTACGCCGCGGTCGCGCTCGCGCCGGCCGGCAGCGGCGGTCGCGATGTCGACGTGGTGCGGCTCGCACTCGGCGACCCGGCCGCCATCGCACGCCAGAAGCGCGACGAGATCGTCGACGAGGATCGTGCCGGCGGCGTCACCGTCGACCTCTCCCGCAAGCGGGTCCTGCTCGACAGCGTGCCCGCACCGCTCACCTATCGCGAGTTCGAACTCCTGCAGTACTTCGTGCTCCGCGAAGGGCGCACCGTCAGCCGCGAGGAGTTGATCGAGGCGCTGTGGTCTGATGCGCCCGAGGACGAGCAGCCGAACGAGCGCACCATCGACGTGCACGTGCGTCGCCTGCGCGTCAAACTCGCGCACTACCAGGACATCGTGCGCACCGTTCGCGGCATCGGATACCGCTTCGATCGGCATGCGGATGTGGCGATCCTGCAGACCTCGACGCCCAGCCCGGACATCTTCTGAGGGATTCCGCCAAACGGCCCGCCTCTACCGCATTCCTGAGCGTCTGCGGTACATTCGAAGCACTCGACGCCGCTCGGTCGTCGATACGTGCGAGCAAGGAGACGTCATGACCACGCCCGATGAGACGAACGAGCAGGGCGCAGCGCAGCCCGAGCAGGCGCCCCCGGTGCAGCCGGCTCAGCCGGAAGCTCCTGCGGCCCCTGCTGCCCCGCAGTATTCCGCACCGCCTGCGGACGGCTACCAGCAGCCCCCGGCCGGCGGCTACCAGCAGCCGGCAGCCCCCGGCTACCAGGCTCCGGTCTCGGATCCGGTCAACAACATCCAGCTGAACTACTGGCTGTCCGTGTTCTTCCATTGGCTCCCGGCGCTGATCTTCTGGCTCATCGAGAAGGACAAGGGCAATGCGCGCGCCACCGCGTTCCACGTCGCCAACTTCAACTTCTCGCTCCTGCGCGCCGGCGTGATGTACATCGGCTGGATCCTGGTCGTCATCCCCGTGATCGGGCCGCTCCTCTGGGGCGCCGCGAACATCGTGCTGTTCGTCTTCCACATCATGGCGGCCGCCAAGGTCGCGAACGAGTACCGCAACGGCGGCAAGACCGATCCGTTCATCTTCAACATCCCGCTCGTCAAGTAGCACGGATCGCGAGACCTCGGCCCCGTCGGCATTGCGCCGACGGGGCCGTTTCTCTTGCCCTGTCGGCCCGGATTCGGCGATCCGCCGTCACTCGGATCGTTCGGCCGGATCCTCTCCGAATCCCGGCAGATCTCCGATCTTCGGATCCTTCGCCTCCCGCTGGGCGGCCCTGCGCGCCTTGCGCGCGTTCCACCACGCCCAGAATCGGGCGAGCCGCATCCGCACCCATCCGGTGAACCGCCTCGCCCAGTGGAACTCCGATCCCAGGATGGTGAGGCCGATGAAGACGATCAGCCAACCCGGGCCCGGCAACGGCACGAGGATCAGTCCGACCACGATCACCACGACGCCCACGATCGTCACGAGCACCTTGTAGAAGGTGTTGAGCCACGGGCGCTTGCGGATGATCTCGCGCCACCGCGCCATCCAACGGCCGATCGGCCGCCCGATCCGATGGGCGCGGGCGAGATCGTCCTCGCTCGGGTCGATCGGGTCGCTGCTCTCGGCCATGGGTCGATGCTACTGGGCGCCGACTGGAGAAGTCTTGGACGGGCCGGGGAAACGGAAAACCCCCGCATACGCAGGGGTTTTCTGGCGGAGCCAGGGGGATTTGAACCCCCGGTCGAGTTTAACCCCGACCCTTCATTAGCAGTGAAGTCCGTTCGGCCGCTCCGGCATGGCTCCGCAGACCATCCTAGGGCACGGGGCGGCCTGCTCGAAAATCGAGGCGGGATCCGGCGCGCTGAACGTGCGGATCCATCCGTTACAGGATGGTGCGGCCCGCCGAGCAGGTCTCGTCCGACGCCGGCTGTCCCGTGATATTGGAGGGCAGCTTCGTCGTCTTCACCGGCTTGGTGGTCTTCTCGCCGGGGGTCTCGGTGCCGGTGCCCGGCTCGGTGGTCTTCGTCCCGCCCTTGCCGTTCTCGCCCTCGACCACCGAGACGCCGGTGCCCGTGACCTTGAACGGCTTGCCGCTCTTCACGATGTCGATGAGCAGGGCCGCAGAGGCGGTGTCGGTGGTGAGGCGACCGGCCTGGTACGGATGGCGAGTCGTCGGGAACTGGACGAAGTTGACCCGGTTCAGGTCGATGTCCTTCACCGCGCCGGCCATGCCCTGCAGGAACTGCACGTTCGCCATGCTGTCCGAGAGCTTGACGTTCTCGATGGCGGCCTTCGCGAGCGCGTACACCTTGACCGGGTTGCCGAGCGTGTCCGCGCTCTTCAGCTGTCGGACCATCGCCGACATGAACACCTGCTGGTTGCTGATCCGGCTCGTGTCGCTGCCGTCGCCGACGCCGTAGCGGGTGCGCAGGAACTGCAGCGCCTCGATGCCCTTGAGCTTCTGGTTGCCGGCCGGGAGGTTGAGATCGGTGTGCTCGTCGACGATCGGCTGCGCCAGGCAGACCTCGACGCCGCCGATGGCGTTCGACATCGCGATCACGCCGTCGAAGGTGATGAGCCCCGCGTACGGGATCTTCAAGCCGGTCAGGCTCTCGATCGTGAGCACCGTGCACGCGAGCCCGCCGTACATGAGCGTCGTGTTGATCTGCTGCTCGCTCATGGCCGGGTAGTAGTCTTTTTCGCCGTTCGGGCCGGGACAGCTCGGGATCGGCAGCATGAGATCGCGCGGGAAGCTGATGACGGTCGCGCTCTTGTGATCCTCGGAGACGTGGAGCAGCAGGTTGACGTCGTTGAGCTCGCCGGTCTCGCCGTCGTTGATGACCTGGCCCTTGCGCGAGTCGGAGCCGACGAGCAGGATCGAGAAGGCGCCGTCGATGGTCTGCTGACCCGCCCCGATGGCTGCGGGATCCTCGCTGAGCTTCACCGTGTTGACGTTCTGGACGAGCCCCCACACGGCATACGCGCCGACGGCGACCCCGCTCAGCGCGAACACGATCACGGCGGTGAGCAGCACCTTCGCGGCGTTTGCCCAGGAATTGGAGCGGCGTAGCGAGCCATGGCGCACGCTCTCGCGCGACCGCCTCACCTCGTTCGTATCTCGCCCCATGGACCCCTCCGGATTGCATGCATCCTGCGCCGATCGCGCATCCTCAAGATTTTACAGCGGCAGTTCGGAGAAAGCTGGACGCGCCGCGGCCCTCCGTGGAGACTCACTACAGATCTCCACGGAG
>CAMFIY010000062.1 GCA_945952575.1 uncultured Leucobacter sp. | reverse complement strand
CTCGGCGAGTACGCCGCGACGTGGCTCGTCGAGCGGACGAACGCCCGCGGCGAGCACCTCCGACCACGGACCCGCGACGAGTACAGGCGCCTCCTCCGCCGGCCCGATCCCGCGAAGCCCGACGACAAGGGCGGCCCGCTCGCGGACCTCCTCGATGTGCCGCTCGCGATGCTCACCCCCGCGAAGGTGCGGACGTGGCGCACCGCACAGCTCGACACCGGCAAGAAGACGCAGACGAGTCGCGCCTACGGATTGTTGAACGCAATCATGCAGACGGCCGCTAGCGACCTCAAAGGCATAACGAACCCGTGCATCGTGAAGGGCGGACAGAGCACCAGCACGGGGAAGAAGGTGACGCCGCCGACGGACGGCGAGCTGCAGGTCATCCTCGACTCGATCGAGCCCCGGTATCGCGCGCTCGTCGTCATCGCGGCGGTCGGCGGTCTCCGCTACGGCGAGGCGACCGCGCTCCGCGCGAAAGACGTCGCGATCGAACGGGACGAAGGCGGCGAGGTGGCGGCCGTGCGGCTGAACGTCTCGCGCGGCGTCGTCCGCACTGCCGAGGGCATCACGCCAGGCGAGACGAAGAGCGCGGCGGGCGTGCGCCGCGTCGGCATCTTCGGCGAGGACGCCGAGATCGTCGCCGAGCACGCGCGCGGCCTGATCGGTGACGCGCTCCTCTTCCCCGCCGCCGACGGGCGCGGGTTCCTCAGTCAGAGCGCGTTCTACAGGCATTGGGACAAGGCGCGCCGAGCGGCGGGGCGCGGCGATCTTCCGTTTCACGGATTGCGGCACTACGCGGGCACGCGCTACGCGCAGGCGGGAGCGACACCGCGCGAGACGATGGCGCGGCTCGGGCATTCGTCGATCGGGGCGGCGATGCGTTATCAGCACGCGGGCAACCGCGATGACGAGCTCGCGGCGCGCATGTCGCGGCGGTCGACAGGCGGCTGAGCGTCACGCGCGTGCGGGGTTTGTGCAGAAAAGCGAGGCAGGCCTGAGCGCCCGCGCCGAAACCCTCTGTCGACCCCTCCCCGCGCCGCGCACAGCCCCGCGAGACGCGCCCCGCTCACCGCTGTTGCGCCCGTTACGGTTGTTACGCTCCCAGCCAAACGGTGTGCGGGTTACGCCTGTTCCTCTCCCCTTTTGAGGCTTGCGTTACGTAAGTTACGCAGAAAAGAGAGCACGACGCGCCTCCCGCCCCAGGCACACCCTCTGAGCGAATGCGTAACATGCGTAACCCGCGTGACAGACGTAACGCCCGACGACGCTAAACGCCTCCGAAATCTGCGGCTTAACGATCCGGCCGCCGAGCCGCCGCGCCGCGTTACGGACGTTGTTACGCCTCCGCTACGCCGGGCGATGACGGATGAGCAGGTACTGCCAGACCGACGCCGGCAAGATGAACGATCGTGCCGACTCCGGCTCCTCCGTCAGGTTCAGGCCGACGCGCACGGGGCCGCCCACCGACTCTCCGAACGACATGGTGTACGGCTGGATCTCGTCGAGCTCGGCACGCAGGTCGTCGACGTTCGGCGACCCCGGGTCGAGGGCCGCCGACATCTCCGCCACCGCCAGCACGTCCGCGCGGAAGAGCACTGCGCGCTCGAGGTCATCCGTCATGCCGACCAGTGTGCCGCACCGAGTCCGCCTCGAGCCGCGAGGAGCCACCTGATAGGTGAAAAGTCCCGGTTAATAGGTGAAAATGCCCCTTGCATCATTCATTGATGAGCGTTAGTCTCGAACCAAGCCGCGAGAGCGGTGAATCCCGCACCTGAGATGGTGCGGGCGCCGTACTGCGGCGTTAAGGGCCATGCACCCCGAACTCAAGGGGCGGCGTCTCGCTGAACTACCCCTGCGAGAGAGTCACAAGAGCCGCGGCAGCGGTCGGTCGGATCGAGGACTCTCCGGACTACACGTCTGGAGAATCAGTTGAACGACCCACTCGACACCGCCATCCGGCGGGCCAACGTGCGCATCGCCGGCGCCACGCGCCGCGGCGATTCGGCCGCTGAACGCGAGGCGCGCCAGGACCAAGCCGCCGCGAAGCTCGACAAGGCCGTCACGCGCACGCTCGTCGCCGCGGGCGTGCCGCTGAAGCGCGAAGACGCCGAGAACCTCGCGGCCCGCATCCGAGGGGCGGCCGAGCGGTGAGCGCCCCCAACGAAAGCGGGCGCCCCGCCTTTCAGCAGAACGCCCAGCCTCTCTCCTGCCCCGATGGTAGCTCGAGCCGCCGACACCGCACCACCATGTTCGAATCGCTCCTCGTCGGCGCGCTGACGGCGTATCAGAAGCTGCCCGAGGATCACCGCCCGCCCGTCGGCACCTGCGTGCTGGTGGAGCGCGGCCGCGACAGCGACGTGCGTGGGCGCGTCCTCGGATACGACGCTCGAGGCGTCGCCGTCGAGGCGAGGCTCGCGTTCATCGGCCGCCAGCGGGTGTACCTGCCCTGGAGCGCAGTCAAGGCGCTGATCGAGGTGCCCGAATGAGCGCCGCGGCGAAGAAGGCGCTCCGCCTCGCTGAGCTCGGCCTCCCGGTCTTCCCCGTACACCCGCTCAGCGCCGGGAAGCGAGCGAAGACCCCCTACAGGGGCCACGGCCACCTGGACGCGACGATCGACGCTGCCGAGGTGAAGCGCATGTGGAAGGCGCACCCCGACGCCCTGCCCGCCGTCTGGACGGGCGCCGCGGGCCTCGTCGTGCACGACGGCGATGCGAAGCCGGGCGCACCCGCCTGGCACGAGGTGCTCGCGGAGAAGGGCATCCAGCCCGAGCCCACTCCCCTGGCCTACCCGACGCCCAGCGGCGGCATGCATCGCTTCTACGCCGAGCCGCAGGGCGTGCCGATCCCGAACGGCGCCGCGCCCGTCGGCGACCTCGTGAGCAACGATCGGCGCTCCGGCTCGAGCTACGTGGTGTTCTGGGGCGACCCGCCCGCCACGATGCCCGTGCTCCCCCCTGCGCCCGCGTGGCTCCTCGCCGACGACAAGCCGCCCGCCGCGAAGGCGAAGCGCGGCACCCGTCGCGATCTCGAGGCGTGGATCGGCGACGAGGAGAAGGCGAAGCCTCGCGCATGGCACCGCGCCGCGGTCGAATGTGTGCCGACCGACTCGGACGACGTGCAGCGCGAAGCCCTGCTGACCTTCGCGAACGGCATCGTCGCCGCAGGCCTCGACGGCCGCGCTCGGGGCTGGATGGTCGACACCTTCATCGAGCGCTGGACGACCCACCCCGATGGGGTCGCGAAGGACGTCACCGACGCCCTCGCGAAGGCAATCGCCGGGGCGCCAGCGCCGCTCAAGCGAACCCTCAAGCTTCAGTCGAAGGTTCCGACCGGCGCCGGCACGGCGGTGCTCGACGATGTGCGCGACCTGCTCGAGCGGCACATAGCGTACCCGAACGCGTGGGCGTCGACAGCGCACGCACTCTGGATCGCCCACGCGCACATCGTGCGCGACAGCCCGAGCTCCAGCTCCCCCCGCCTCGCGTTCCTCAGCCCCGAGAAGGGCAGTGGGAAGACGCGAGCCCTCGAGGTCACCGAAGCGCTCACCCCGCGCGCGCTCATCGTCGTGAACGCGAGCACCTCGGCGATCTTCCGCAGCCTCGGCGCCGACGACCTGCCGACGTTGCTTTTCGATGAGGTCGACGCGGTGTTCCTCGGCAAGAGCGAGAGCGCGGAGGAGCTGCGCGGCATCCTCAACTCGGGGTATCGGCGCGGCGCCTACGCGCTGCGCTCGGTGGTGCGTGGCAAGGGCGAAGTCACCGTCGAGGAGTGGCCGACTTACAGCGCGGTCGCCCTTGCCGGGCTCGGCATGCTGCCCGACACCCTGCAGTCGCGATCGATCGTCATCCACATGAAGCGCCGCGCCGGCGGCACGACCGTGGCACCCTGGCGCGAGCGCATCCACGTACCGATCGCCAACGGTATCCGCGCGAAGCTCGCGGCGTACATGAGCACGATCCGTCGCAGCGTGCGCGACGCCGAGCCTGCGCTCCCCGAGGGCGTCGACGACCGCGAGGCCGACCTGTGGGAGCCGCTGCTCGCGATCGCCGATGCGGTCGGCGGCGACTGGCCACAGTGCGCCCGTGACGCCGCTGTGGCGGCCGTGGCGGAGCGCAGCTCCGGACCGGCCTCGCTCGGCGTCCAGCTGCTCGCCGACGTACGCCGCGTGCTCGGCGAGCGCGACCGCATCCGCACCGAGAACCTGCTCGGTGAGCTGATCGCCCTCGACGAGTCGCCGTGGGGAAGCCTGCGCGGGCAGCCGATCGACTCGCGCTTCCTGGCGAAGACGCTCGCGAAGTACGACGTCTCGCCTGTCGTCATCCGCGTCGAGGACGGGACCGCCCGCGGCTACCGGCGCGCCGACTTTCACGACGCCTGGTCGCGATACCTCCCCGCGAGCAGTCACCTCTCGCAGACGTTCGCAACCCCCGGAAAGGACTGACCGATGGCACGTTACGACGTCAGACGTGGCCTCGCCGCCTCCGCAAGAGCGGGCCGGTTCCGCTCGCACTACGCGGACGCGATGAAGCCGCCCGTGCCGGACCTCAGCGAGCAGGGAAGACGCCCCACGCCGGCCGCGCTCGCGATCGCCTGCGAGACGCACGGAGCCGCGCCGGGATCGCCGTGCTGGACGGACGCGGTGTGCGGTGCTCGCGTCACGCGCGCCATGGCACCGAGGGACGCATCGTGAGCGCCCCGCGCCGCCCGAACGCGCACGGACGTGTTGCGTTGCGGGTCGCCGCCGAGCGCGCGCGTCGCACGACGGCCCGACGCATCGCGGCCGAAGGGCTCGAGCGCATCGCCGCTGAGCTCGAGAGCCGTCGTGAGCGTGCGGCCGCGGCGGAGCGTCTCGCGGGCATCCTCGCGCACCTGCGCGGCCCGCGCCTGCTGCGTCAGAACGTGACGGCACGCCTCGACGCGCTCCTCGCGCTCACGAACGAGAGCGCCAGCGATTACGAAGCCTGGAGCTGGTCATGAACCGCCCCGGTGAGACGCCGCCGCTGCCCGTCACGCGCGGACCCCTCGGCCTGCTCGCGTTCGCCGCGGATGAGCGGAAGGTGCACCGGCCGATCGAGCAGCTGCGCGCAATCCTCGACGGCGACGCGTGCCCGCGTCTGACGCTTGACGAGCGCGCTGCGCTTCTGCACATGGCATACGTCCAGACGACCGTCGCGGGGCGCCCGACGGTCATCCCGCCGCTCCTTGCGGCGCCGCGTTCAGACTGGGCGCGCTGGTTCCGCTCTGTCGGCTTCCTGCACGGCGGATACCGTGTCCCGGGCTTCCGCCCGTCGCGGCCCGTGCGGCTCTGGCGGGGCGCGACGCGGAAGCACGCCCGCGGCCTGTCGTGGGTCGCGCACCGGCCGACGGCCGAGCACTACGCCGCCACTCGCCGCGCGCAGATCGCGCAGGCACGCGCCGCCGCCGGCAAGCAGTGGAAGCCGACGCGCGTCCCCGTGTTCGAAGTCGTCGCCGAGCCCGCCTGGTTGCTCGCAATGAACGCGCCGTCGCCGTTCGCCGGGCATGGGACCGAGTACGTCGTCGACCTCCCGGCCGACGTCGAGATCCACCGACTGGAAGGAGCAACACCATGAGCAACCGTCGCAACACCGGCTACACGGGCCGGATCGCCCTCCCCCGTGACCCTCGCTCGATCGCCCTCTCGGCGCAGCTCGCCGCGGACGCACGCGCTCGCGCCGCCGAGAAGGCCGAAGCGGACCGCCGCGCGGCGGCTCAACGCGCCGCGCCGGCCCGTTCCGCCGCCGTGCGGCCGCGTGTGCCCCGTGTGGCACCGAACGCGCCCCGGACGGCCCAGACACCGCCTCCCGCAGCCCCCTCGCGCCAGGCGGCCGCACAGCCGCTCGAGCACCGCTACACCGGCGTTCACGTCGAGCGCCGAGCCGACGGCTCCACGGCCTACCGCATTTCGTTCTGACCCCGATTCGAGAGGAATCAACCATGTCCACCACCACCTCATCCGTCGTCGAGGCGGCGCGCGCCGCGCTCGCTGACGTCATCGCGCTCCCCGAGGGCGCTCTGCCGTGTCGCTGGTGCGGCGTCGCGTGCACGCGTGAGCAAGCCGCGGCCGTCGCGGAGCCCATCGTCCTGGAGCGTGCGGGCTACATCGGAACGCGCTTCGTCCCCGAGGTGCTCCAGCAGACGGTGCTCTGTGGCGCCTGCGCCGCCGTCGAGGCGGAAGTGCGCCCGACGATGATCCGCCACCTGATCGCGGGCTCGCAGGCTGATCGTGTCGCGAGCGTGCTCCATGCCCTCGACGCACTCGGCGGCCCCGCGGTGACGTTCACCGACGATGCCGACGCACTCGCCCTGCTGGAGGCAATCCCCGGAGCGCACGCGGTGTCGTTCGCGGTCGGCGCGAAGGCGGGCACCTGCTCGGCGCGTCGGTTCGCGCACGTCGACCCGCTCGCCATTCGCTCGCTGCGCGAGAGTGTCGCGCGCTGGATGCGCGCCCGGCTCGAGACGCCCGTGCCGATCGCGCCGCCTGCGGACGGCGACCGCCGCGGCTGCGTTTTCTGCGGCGTCGGCACCGTCGTGGCCCTCCCGTCGAAGGCCGGTCAGGTCTGGACCGAGGTCTACGTCTCGGCTTCTGCACTCGGCGCAGGGAACGGCGCCAGCGGGGCGATCGACGGCCATACCTGCCCTGCGTGCACGGTGGCGATCGCGTCGACCGATGGCCCCGGCGTCGCCGCTCTGCAGGCCGCGGTGTTGCGGTTCGTCGGGTACGAGCGCCGGTCGCTCACGCCGCCGACGATCCAGGGGTTGCGCGGCTGGGCGCTCGTCGAGGGTGCGCGGCCGTCCCGTACCCCGTGGCAGCACGTCGATCTCGCGGGCCTGCGTCGGTCGCTCGCGTCGTTCGAGGGCGGCGCGTCGTGAGCGACAAGAAGAGCAAGAAGGCGAAGAAGCGCGCTCAGGCCGAAGCGAAGGCGATGGCGGCGATGCGCGAGAAGCTCGCCGAGCGCGGGCGCGAGCGCGCCGCGGAGGAGCATCGCACGACGCCAGGCGAAGACGGACGACGCCCCCCGTTCCCGCCCGGCAACCAGGTCGCCACGAAGGCTGGCGCGCGCAGCCCTCGCATCTTCCTTCGCCTGGCGCGTGAGCTTGCCGACGACCTGCTCGCGCGCCGCCCCGACCTTCGCGGCTACCCCGATGCCGTCGAGGCGTGGGCGCAAGCGGAGGCGCAGACTGCGTTGCACCGTCGCTGGCTTGCGTTGCACGGCAGCTACGACACCAGCTCGGCACCCCGAGACAGCGCGCTCAGGTGGCTCAACACGTTCGAGAAGCGTGCGCAAGCCGCGCGTGCCGTGCTCGGCCTGGATCCGATCAGCGAGGCGAAGCTAGCGAAGGAGCGCGCGTCCGCGTCCCTCCTCGCCACCGACCTGCGCGGACTCGCCGAGGAGGGCGCGATGGTGCTCGAGCAGCGCGACGACGAGCCGCGCGATCGCGTCGGCGAGATACTGGCCGAGGTCATCGCCGAGGCACCTCGGCACACCAGCCGACCGGAGAGGGCTGAACGATGACCGCCGACGAGATCACGCCGCTGGCGCTGCTCAGCGCGTTCCAGCTCGAGGACGGGCGCCGCTGGGGTGAGGTCGCCGAGGTCTTCCAGCGCGAGGACGCGGCCGCCGTCTTCGATCAGGGCGCCGTGCGACGGCATAACTTGCTGCGTGGCCGCGGCATGTCGAAGACGACCGACGTGGCAGGCGTTGCGCTCGCCCTCCTGCTGACGCAGGCGCCGGCGCGGTCTAGGAGCTACATCTACGCCAGCGACACCGAGCAGGCCGGATTGTTCATGGACGCGCTCGCGGGGTTCGTGTCGCGCACACCCGGCCTGGCGGGTGCCGTCGAGGTCGGGGCGCGGCTCGTGACCGTCCGCCAATCCGGCGCCTCGCTGTCGGTCGAGACGTCAGACGGCGCGTCCGCGTTCGGTCTGCGGCCATGGTTGATCGTCGTGGACGAGCTCGGCGTGTGGCCGAACACCGCGAACCACCGACGGCTGTGGTCGGCGATCGTGTCCGCGCTGCCGAAGGTGCCCGGCTCGCGCCTCGTCGTCATCGGCACGGCGGGCTCACCGACCGGACTCGGCGCGAAGGTGTGGACCGAGGCGGAGGCGGACGCCGAATGGCGCGCAGCGCGCAACCCCGGCCCGTCGCCGTGGTGGACGCCGGCCGAGATCGCGGCGACTCAGCGGGCGCTGACTGCCTCCGAGTGGCGGCGGCTGATCCTGTGCGAGTGGGCGGAGGGCGAGGACTCGCTGACGACGCCTGAGGACGTCGAGGCGGCTCTGCGTGCGGCGCCGATCGTGAACGCGCCACGGCCCGGCGTGCGCTATTTCGCGGCCCTCGACCTCGGCACCCGCCGGGACCTCTCCGCGTTCGTCATCGGGCACTCCGAGCAGCGCCAGGGCGGTCGTGTCACCGTGGTCGACCGGCTCGCCTACTGGCGACCCGGCAAGGGCAAGGCGGGCCGCGTCGATCTCGCCGAGGTGGAGGAGAGCGTGCGGCGCACGGCGCGCGAGTACGGCGTCAGAGCGGTGCTGTATGACCGCCACCAGGCCGAGGGGCTGACGCAGGGGCTGGAGCGCAGCGGCATCCACGTCGAGGAGTTCGTCTTCTCGGCGTCCAGCGTCAACAACCTGGCGCGCGGGCTGTACATCGCGCTGCGCGATCGCGCGCTCGAGCTTCCCGACGATGCCGAGCTGCGCGAGCAATTCCTCGCGACGCAGATGGTGGAAACGGCGACGGGCGTCAAGCTGCGGAACCCGGTCGGGGCGCACGACGACATCCCGACCGTCGTCGGCATGCTGCATACGCACCTGCTCGAGCAGGGCGGCGGCCGCGGCGGCGTGACGAGCGTCGCCCACATTCAGCGGCCCACGGCTCAGCGGCGCGCGGGCGATACCGCGGCGGGGCGACGCATCATGACGGCGGCGCTACGACAGGCAGAGCGCAGCGGTCCCCGGCTTCCGGGCGGAGCGATCATCATGCCGGGCACTGCGAACGATCCCGAGCGTGTCGCGAGGCGTGGGGCAGGTCTAAGGCGGGGGCTCTAGTTCTGGATGCGCAGCACTGCCTGCATCTCTGTGACGAGACGGCCTGCAGCGGCGCCGTAGGCATCGCGGTCCTCGGCGATCGTCGCCTTCTCGAGCGCCTTCGCGGCGGCGGACACGCGCTCCGGGCCGACCAGCATCATGGGACCGAGTACCGAAGGCAGAGCCGCGAACACCTCCGACCACGCGGCCACCGCCCGCTCATGCGACTTCCCAGACTCATCGGCTCTATTGCGAACCACCGTGGCCTGCGAAATCTGCATGTGCACGACGAGCAGAGCACGGTACGCCTCGTAGCGTTGCTCACGCACCCACTTGTCGTGCTCGCGTCCGCGCTCCACCGCTGAGGCGATGAAGCCGATGAGCCCAGTCAGGGCGACGCCGCCGAAGATCGAGAGCAGAGACAGCGCGAGCGGATCCATGGCGCCGAGCATATCGGCGGGCGCTCAGGCGGCGGCGCGGCGAGAGGCGGCGATCCCGAGGACGTGCGCGCAGGTCGCGGCGACCTCGCGGTAGGCGTGCTCCTGCCAGAAGTCGCCGCGGCGCCACGGGTTGAGGGCGGGCCGCTCGAGGATCGTCGGAGGCGCGGGGAGGTCCGCGGCAAGGCGCTCGACGACCGGCGCCACGTGGAAGGCGAGCGCCACGACCACATCGGCGGCCGCGACTTGCCGCGCGTCGAGCTGGCGCGCAAAGTGAGCGGACCCGTCGAGGCCGTGACGCGCAGCGCACGCGGCTGTGCCGGGATCCATCGGAGCGCCCGCGTGCGCATGGATGCCCGCCGACGACACCTCGACGGACACGCCCGCCTCCGCCGCCATTCGCCGCAGGAGCACCTCGGCGAGAGCGGAGCGGCAGAGGTTGCCGTGGCACACGAAGAGAACGCGGAGCGGGCGCGGGGCGCGCAGTAGGGCGCGCACCTCGGGCCACGATGCGGCGAAGCCGGGATGAATCGAGCGCTCCGCGACGTCTGCGATCGGCACCCAGGCGTGACGCGCCGCCTCGGCGGACGGCGGCGGCGTGCCGATACCGCGCGCCGAGCGGCGAAGCTTCGCCACGTGCGTCGTGTACGTCCAGCCCGCGACCGGCTCGGCGACGTGCACACGATCGGTCACGCGCAGGTCGGCCGCGCGGACGCCCGCCTCCTCGCGCAGCTCGCGGAGCGCCGCCTGCAGAGAGGTCTCGCCACGCTCGACGGCGCCACCGGGGATCGACCACGTGCCGGGGTACTGCACGTACCGGCCGCGGAGCTGGAGTAGCACCCGCCCACGATCGCGGACGATGAGCCCCGCCGCCGAGCGCCCCCACGTCTGCAGCATCGGCGGAGGCGCTGCGGCTTCGCTCAACGCTCCGCCTTCGGAACGGTGAGCGGGCGACCGATCGAGGCGAGCGCGTGCTCGGGGATGCGGATCGTCTGCCCGCCGATGCGGCGAGCCTCCAGAGTGCCGGCGGCGATGTAGCGGCGGACGGTGCGCGGCGTGACGCCGAGAGCGTCGGCGGCCTCGGCGATGGACAGATAGCGGGTCACGGTGAACCTCCGATCAGCGCACAGGAGTGCGATGGAATCGGAGCCGTCCCCTCGCGGCGTCACCGAGGCGGTCTCGCTCGAGCGCAGCCGGTGGCCACACTCGTGAAGGTCCACCCGCCGCGTCGAGTCCCCTCCGTTGCCGTGCGTCACTGGCCCGATTCGCCGGGCGGTTCGCGGAACCCGGCTCGAGCCGTACGTGACGGTCAAGATCCAGTATGCCCGCGACCGCGGACGCGGAAGGGATAGCGCTGTCCGCCGATGACCGCGAACGTTAATCCGACCTCCGCCGCGGGGCGCGCGCTCCCCCGCTGAGGGCACGTTCTCGTGCACCTTGGGGCGCGCTTGGGGCGCAATGTCGGGAAGGCTGCGCCCCAGAAACAAGAAAACCCCCGATAAATCGAGGGTTTTACAGTGTGCGCGATACTGGGATCGAACCAGTGACCTCTTCCGTGTCAGGGAAGCGCGCT
>CAMFIY010000061.1 GCA_945952575.1 uncultured Leucobacter sp. | reverse complement strand
GCACCGATGATGGCCTCGGCGAACGCCCGGGCGGTCTCCGGACCGATGTCCAGTCCGATGCCGGCGGCGCCGAAGCTGCTGGATTCGATCGCGTCGGCGGGAACCACCTCGTGGGCGGCGTCTGCGGCGAAGGCCTCGGCCACGACGATGTCGGTCGGCAGGACGATGCGCACCCCCCGACGCTCGGCCTCGGCGAGGTATCCCCGCACCGTGTCCAACTGGTCAGCCTCGAGCAGGCTCGCACCGACACGGTGTCCCTGCGCCGCGAGGAAGGTGAAGAGCATCCCGCCGCCGACGAGCAGCGTGTCCACACGCTCGAGCAGGTGGGAGATCACCCCGAGCTTGTCGCTGACCTTCGATCCGCCCAGGACCACCGCATACGGGCGGGCGGGATCGTCGGTGAGACGGCGCAGCACTTCGAGCTCCGCGGCGACCAGGCGACCGGCGGCGCTGGGCAGCGCTTCGGCGAGCTCGGTCACGCTGGCCTGGCGGCGATGGACGACGCCGAAGCCGTCAGACACGAAGGCTTCCGCTCCGCGGGCGAGCTCGGCGGCGAATGCCCGTCGCTCCTCCGCGTCCTTGCTGGTCTCGCCGGGATTGAAACGGAGATTCTCGAGCAGGAGCACTTCTCCGTCCGCGAGGGTGTCCCGCGCGAGTTCCGCTTCGGCGCCGACCGTTTCCGGAGCGAACGCGACGGGCGCGTCGAGCAGCTCGGCCATGCGCGCCGCGACCGGGCGCAGGGAGTAGCGCGGATCCGGTGCGCCCGCCGGGCGACCGAGGTGGCTGATGAGCACCACGCGCGCCCCGGAGTCGCGAAGCTCCCGGATCGTGGTGAGCGATGCCCTGATCCGGCCGTCATCGGTGATGACGTCGCCGTCGAGCGGCACGTTCAGGTCGCAGCGCACGATCACCGTGCGCGAGCGCAGATCGCCGAGGGTCTCGAGA
Source organism: uncultured Leucobacter sp. (assembly GCA_945952575.1). Taxonomy (GTDB): domain Bacteria; phylum Actinomycetota; class Actinomycetes; order Actinomycetales; family Microbacteriaceae; genus Leucobacter. The sequence continues at coordinate 10,147 of CAMFIY010000061.1, read as the reverse complement.
GTCCGCATGAAGCTCCTTAGCCGGGTGCGTGGCTCGGCGGGCCGATCCGGGAGGACCGACCCGCCGAGCGAGGATCAGATGAGGCCGGGCGTCTGGCTGCGTGCGGCGTCGAAGCGCTTCGCGACGTCCTGCCAGTTCGCGATGTTCCAGAACGCCTTCACGTAGTCGGCGCGGACGTTGAGGTAGTCCAGGTAGTACGCGTGCTCCCAGACGTCCAGCATCAGCAGCGGTACGGTACCCGCGGGCAGGTTGCCCTGCTGATCGAAGAGCTGGACGATGTTGGGGCGCTGTCCCAGAGCGTCCCAGGCGAAGACGGCCCAGCCGGAGCCCTGCACGCCGAGAGCGGTCGCCGTGAAGTGCGCCTGGAACTTCTCGAAGTCGCCGAAGAACTCGTCGATCGCGGCCGCGAGCTCGCCCTCCGGGCGCTCGCCGCCCTCGGGCGACAGGTTGTTCCAGAAGATCGTGTGGTTGACGTGGCCGCCGAGGTTGAAGGCGAGATCCTTCTCGAGCTTGTTCACCGCACCGAGATTGCCGCTGTCACGCGCCTCGGCCAGCGCCGACACCGCCGCGTTCGCTCCCGTGACGTAGGCCTGATGGTGCTTGTCGTGATGCAGCTGCATGATCTTGCCGCTGATGTGCGGCTCGAGAGCAGCGTAGTCGTAGGGCAGTTCGGGCAGGGTGTATTCAGCCATCTGGCGCTCCTTCGTCTTGAGATGTCTTCTCAGTCTATGCCTCTGCGGAGCGCACCGGCCCGGCTGTTCGCCATCAGAGAGCGTCGAGTTCGTCGGGCAGATTCGCCTCGGTGTTCGGGATGCCGCGCTCGTCCGCGAGCTTGTCCGCCATGGCGAGCAGACGGCGGATCCGGCCGGCGACCGCGTCCTTGGTGAGCGGCGGATCCGCACGCGTGCCGAGCTCGTCCAGGCTGGCGTCGCGGTGGCTCAGACGCAGTTCTCCGGCGTATCGCAGATGTTCGGGAATGTCCGGCCCGAGGATCTCGAGCGCGCGCTCCACGCGCGCGCACGCGGCCACAGATGCCTGCGCCGAACGGCGGAGGTTCGCATCGTCGAAGTTGACCAGGCGGTTGGCGGTGTTGCGCGTCTCACGGGCTTTGCGGAGCTCATCCCACTGCGCGCGCGCGTCGACGGCGCCCATGACGCCGAGCATCTCGCCGATGGCTTCGCCGTCGCGGATCAGGACCTTGTGCTGCCCGCGGATCTCACGGCTCTTCGCAGAGATATCGAGGCGACCCGAGGCGCCGACGAGTGCCATCGCCGCCTCGTTCGTGGGGCAGACGACCTCCAGGCTGGCGGAGCGGCCGGGCGGAGTGATCGACCCCCGCGCGAGGAAGGCCCCGCGCCAGATCGCGGCGAGTTCGCTCGGGGCACCGGTGGTGAGCCGGTTCGGGAGACCCCGGATCGGGCGTCGGCGCTGATCGAGCAGGCCCAGCTGGCGCGCGAGGGTCTCGCCGTCGAGCACGCGCACGACGAACTGCGGGGCGCCGGGGCGGGTGCTGGCGGTCGGCATCTGCTTCGCATCCGATCGGACTCCGTAGATCTCGGCGAGATCCTTGCGCACGCGCTGCACGATCGCCGGCGTGTGAAGCTCGGCTTCCAGAGCGATGCGCCCCGAAATGGTGTGGAGACCGCCGGCGAGTCGCAGAACGGTCGCGAGCTCCGCGATCCGTTCGCCGGTCTGCTGACCGGCCACGTGGACCAGTTCGTTCTTCACGTCCGGGGTCGAGGGCACTGGGGTCCTTTCAGGAGGGATTGATGGGGGCGGCGTTGCGAACGTCCGTGCGCGGCCATGGCCGCACGGGGGTCAGCCCGGGATCACTCGCGACCCAGGTCGCGATGCCGCAGACTCACGCTGACGCCGGGCAGCGAGGCGAGGCGATCCGCAAGCTCGCGCGCTATGGCGACGGAGCGGTGCTTGCCGCCAGTACACCCTACAGCGAGCGAGGCGTGCCGTTTGTTCTCGCGCTGATATCCGGCGAGCACCGGTTCGAGCGCCTTCACATAGGACTCGAGGAACTCCGCCGCGCCCTCGCGGCTGAGCACGAACTCCTTGACCTCGGGATCCACGCCGGTGAGTGAGCGCAGCTCCGGCTCCCAGAACGGATTCGGGAGGAAGCGCATGTCGACCATGAGGTCGACATCGGTGGGCACGCCGTATTTGAAACCGAAGCTCTGCAGGGAGAGCTGCAGGCCAGGCGTGTCCTCGTCGCTGAACAGCTCTCTGGTGGCGGTCGAGAGCTCGTGCACGTTGTAGCGGGAGGTGTCGATCACTACATCGGAGGAGGCGCGGAGCTCTTGCAGGCGTTCGCGCTCCAACCGGATGCCCTCGAGCAGGCTGCCGCCCGCCTGGAGCGGATGCGGACGGCGCACCGACTCGTAACGGCGCACCAGGATGTCGTCGGTCGCGTCGAGGAAGACGACCCGGACGGTGGCGTTCTCGCGCAGCTCCTCGACGGTCTCCTGGATGTCGACGAACAGGTCCCGGCCGCGGATATCGACCACGGCGACGATGCGCGGCAGCGCGCCTCCCGAGCGATCCGCCATATCTGCGAGCGTCTTGAGCATCTGCAGTGGCAGGTTGTCGACGACGTACCAGCCGAGATCCTCGAGTGCATTCGCGACGGTGCTGCGGCCGGCACCCGACATGCCGGTGACGATCAGGATCTCCTGCCCGGTCGGGTGATCGCTCACTGTCCACTCCCCTCGGGCTCGTTCGTCGGTGTCTCCACCCCCAGTCTAGAGGTTTCACCGTCGCCCGACATGCTGTCCATATGCCCGCGGATCGAGGCGGCGAGGGCGGACCCGACGCCCGGCGCCGCAGCGATCTCGGCCGCGCTGGCCTCTCGCAGACGGGTCACCGATCCGAAGTGCTTCAAGAGCGCCTTCACCCGTTTCGGGCCGAGGCCCGGGACCTCGGAGAGCTGGCTGGCCAGTGCCGTGCTGCGGCGTTGCCGCTGGAACGTGATCGCGAAGCGATGAGCCTCGTCGCGCGCCCGCTGCACCAGGAACAGCGCCTCGCTGCCGCGCGGGAGGATGACGGGGAACGGGTCCTCGGGGAGCCAGAGCTCCTCGAGCCGTTTCGCGACCCCGACCAGGAAGACGTCATCGATGCCGGCCTCGCTCAGCGCACGGTGAGCGGCCGCGACCTGAGGCTGCCCGCCGTCGACGATGAGCAGCTGCGGGCGTTCGCGATATCGGCCGGCCTCGACGGAGACCGGCTCGTTGGCGCGCCGGTCCACCGGGTGGGCCCGGCGCGCGTCCACCTGATAGCTGTGGTCGGTGTCGTCGGTGGTCTGCTCGATCCGGTACTTGCGATACGCACCCTTCGCGGGGAGCCCGTCCTCGAACACGACGAGCGAGGCCACCACGCCCGTGCCCTGCAGGTGCGAGACGTCGATGCACTCGATCCGCAGTGGGGCCTCGGCCATCCCGAGCGCCCGCTGCAGTTCGGCCAGGGCATCGGTGCGGGCGGTGATGTCCGCGGCGCGCTTCAGCTTGTGACGCATGAGGTGCTCGCCCGCGTTCAGGGTCGCGCGCCCCATCAGCTGGGCTTTGTCGCCGCGCTCCGGGATCCGCAACCGGACCCGGCCTCCGCGCGGTCGGCGCGTCCGCAGCGCCGCTTCCAGCGCTTCGACGCCTTCCGGGAGAACGGGGACGAGGATCTCCGGGGGCGGCTCCCGCTCGCCCTCGTAGGCGCTCTGCACCACCTGTTCGAGCAGCGTGCTCGGCGAATCATCCAGTTCGACATCCACGATCCAGCTGCGCTCGCCCCTGATTCTGCCGCCGCGGATGATGAACTGGTGCGCCGCGGCCGCGAGCTCGTCCGACTTCAAGCCGAAGACGTCCATATCGACGTCGAGCGGCAGCGCGACGGAGTTGCGCTCCATGACATGCTCGACCGCGACCACTTGATCGCGCAGTCGCGCGGCATCCTCGTACCGCTGCTCGGCGGCAGCATCGCGCATCGCGCGCTGCAGGGAGCGCAGGTGGGAGGCGTCGCCGCCGCCCAAGAAGGAGACGAGCTCGGCCACGCGCGCCCGGTGATCTTCAAGACTGATGAGGCCGCTGCAGGGCCCGTGGCAGCGTCCGATCTGCCCGGCGAGGCAGGGCCGGCCGGTCTGCATCGCGCGACGGTAGTCCGCATCGTTGCAGGTGCGGATGGGGAACGCCTGCTGCAGGAGCATCGTCGTCTCTCGCAGCGCCCAGACCTTCGGATACGGGCCGAAGTAGCGGGCGCCCCGGATCTTCTCGTTCCGGGTGATGACGAGCCGAGGCGCATCCTCGCGCAGCGTCACCGCGAGATACGGGTAGGTCTTGTCGTCCTTGAACTGAACGTTGAAGGGCGGCTGGAACTCCGTGATCCAGGTGTGCTCGAGCACCAGTGATTCGGTATCGGTGGCGACGACCGTCCAGTCGAGCCGAGCCGCAAGCGCGAGCATCCGACGGGTGCGCGGCTGGATCGAGCGCAGCGGCTGGAAATAGTTGGCAAGGCGAGCACGGAGGTTCTTGGCCTTGCCGATGTAGAGCACGCGGCCGTGCCGGTCCGAGAAGCGGTAGACCCCCGGACTGGTCGGGATCTCCCCCGCCGCCGGGCGGAATGCGGCGCGGTGGTCCTCTTCGGTCACACCTTGACCTTCGTCCGCTCGGCTCGAGGCCGCGGACGCGTGGTCGCACTGCCAGTCGTCGTTCGCTTCGCTGCCGCACGGGTCGCCGGGGCGCCGGGATGCTTGCTCAAGGCCTCTGCCAGGAACCTGCCGGTGTGACTCGCGTCGACCTTCGCGATCTGCTCAGGAGTGCCGGTGGCGAGGATCGTGCCGCCCCCGCTGCCGCCCTCGGGACCGAGATCGATGACCCAGTCGCAGCTGCGGATCACATCGAGATTGTGCTCGATGGTGATGACGGTGTTGCCCTTGTCGACGAGCCCGTTCAGCACCAGCAGCAGCTTGCGCACGTCCTCGAAGTGGAGACCGGTGGTCGGCTCGTCGAGCACGTAGATGCTGCGGCCGTTGCTGCGTTTCTGCAGCTCCGTAGCGAGTTTCACGCGCTGCGCCTCGCCGCCGCTCAACGTCGTCGCGCTCTGCCCGAGCCTGACGTAGCCGAGACCGACGTCGACGAGCGTCTTGAGGAAGCGGTGGATCCCGGAGATCGGCTCGAAGAAATCCGCCGCCTCGGCGATCGGCATGTCGAGCACCTCGGAGATGTTCTTGCCCTTGTACCGCACCTGCAGGGTCTCACGGTTGTACCGCTGCCCGCCGCAGACCTCACAGGCCACGTAGACATCGGGGAGGAAGTTCATCTCGATCTTCAGGGTGCCGTCGCCGGCGCAGGCCTCGCAACGTCCGCCCTTGACGTTGAAGCTGAACCGGCCGGGCAGATAGCCGCGGGTCTTCGCTTCGGGAGTCTCGGCGAAGAGCGTGCGGATCTTGTCGAACACGCCCGTATAGGTCGCGGGGTTGGATCTCGGTGTCCGGCCGATCGGGGCCTGGTCCACGTGCACCACCTTGTCCAGATGATCGAGGCCGGTCACCCGGGTGTGCTTGCCCGGAACGAGTCGTGCGCCGTTGAGCTGATTGGCCAGCACTCGGTACAGGATGTCGTTCACCAGCGTGCTCTTGCCGCTGCCGCTGACGCCCGTGACCGCGGTCATGACTCCGAGCGGGAACGTCACATCGACGTTCTGCAGATTGTTGGAGCGCGCACCGACCACGGTGAGCTCACGACCGCGTTCGCGCTTCCGTCGCTTGCCCGGGGTGTCGATGGAGCGGCGGCCCGTGAGGAAGTCGGCGGTGATCGAGACGTCATTCTCGATCAGCGACCGGTAGTCGCCCGAGTGGACGACCGTGCCGCCCTCGACGCCCGCACCGGGGCCGATATCGACGATCCAGTCGGCCGCCTCGATGGTCTCCTCGTCGTGCTCGACCACGATCAGCGTGTTGCCGAGATTCCGGAGCTTGATGAGAGTCTCGATGAGTCGGCGGTTGTCACGCTGATGCAGGCCGATGCTCGGTTCGTCGAGCACGTAGAGCACGCCGGTGAGCCCGGATCCGATCTGGGTGGCCAGGCGGATCCGCTGGGCCTCGCCACCGCTCAAGGTGCCGGCCGCCCGCGCGAGCGTGAGGTAGCCGAGGCCGACTTCGATCAGGAAGTCGAAGCGCAGGCGGATCTCGCGGAGCACCTGCGCGGCGATCTTGGCCTCGCGCTCGCTCAGCGTGACCTCGTTGAAGAATTTCTGGGCGTTCAGCAGGCTCAACTCGCCGACCGCGGCGATCGACTCCCGGTTCACCGTGATCGCCAGCACCTCCGGCTTGAGGCGCTGCCCCTTGCAGACGAAGCAGGGCACCTCGCGCAGGAACTCCGCCCAGCGCTCGCGCCGACTGTCGCTGTCGGCCTCCGCATACTGCCGCTCGATGAACGGCACGACGCCCTCGAACCCGCTCGTGTACTTCACCTCACGGCCGAAGCGGTTCTTCCACCGCACGTTGACCTTGAAATCGTTGCCGTAGAGCACCGCCTCGCGCACGTCCTCCGGCAGATCCTGCCAGGGAGTGCTGAGCTTGAACCCGAGGTCGCTCGCGAGGCCGCGCAGCAGCTTGGCATAGTAGTTGTAGAGACTCTTGCCCTGGCTGGTCCATGGGATCAGCACACCCTCATCGATCGAGAGCACCGGATCCCCGAGCACCAGGTCCTCATCCACCGACATGCTCGTGCCGAGACCGGTGCACTCGGGGCAGGCGCCGAAGGGAGCGTTGAAGGAGAAGGTGCGCGGCTCGATCTCGGTCAGCGAGACCGGGTGCCGATTCGGGCAGCTGAGGTTCTCGCTGAAGGTCTGGGTGCGGCCGTCGCCGCCCTCCTCGCGATCCACATAGTCGATCGTGACCAGCCCGCCAGCCAGCTTCAGCGCGGTCTCGAGCGAATCGGTGAGGCGCCCGAGGCCATCCGGTGCGGCGACCAACCGGTCGATGACGACCGAGATGTCGTGCTTGACCTGCTTCTTCAGCGATGGCGGGTCGCTCAGCTGGATCAGTTCTCCGTCGACGATCGCGCGGCTGTAGCCGCTCGCTGCGAGATCCTGGAAGAGGTCGACGAACTCGCCCTTCTTCTTGCTGACGACCGGCGCCAGCACCTGGAATCTCGTGCGCTCCGGGAGTTCCATCAGCGTGTCCGCGATCTGCTGAACGGTCTGCGACCGGATCGGCTCGCCGCAGACCGCGCAGTGCGGGATGCCGATGCGCGCCCAGAGCAGTCGCATGTAGTCGTAGATCTCGGTGATCGTGCCCACCGTCGAACGGGGGTTCCGGTTGGTCGACTTCTGATCGATGCTGACCGCGGGGCTCAGCCCCTCGATGAAGTCCACGTCCGGCCGGTCCACCTGGCCGAGAAACTGACGCGCATAGGCGCTCAAGCTCTCGACGTAGCGGCGCTGCCCCTCGGCGAAGATGGTGTCGAACGCCAGGCTCGACTTGCCGCTGCCGGACAGGCCGGTGAACACGACCATCGAATCGCGCGGGATCGACAGATCGACGTTCTGCAGGTTGTGCACTCTGGCGCCCTGAACGCTGATGTGCGGATGCGTCGTGCTGCTGGTGCGCGGGGCGCCGCCGCTCGCCACTGCCTGGTTGCTTTCGGGGATGCCGGAGGGTGTCGAACTCACTCCCCCATGCTATAGCACTCGAACCCGAAAATCGAACATGTGTTCGAGTGATTTCGCGATCAGCGGAGCGTTGTCAACCGACGATCTCGGCGCCCGCTTCGGCCAGCTCCCGCAGCGCTGCGGCACTCGATTCCGCGGCGACGCCCGCAACCAGATCTTTCAGCACCCGCACGTGCACGCCGGCGCTGATCGCGTCGAGGGCGGAGGCCCGCACGCAGTGGTCGGTCGCGATGCCGACCACGTCGACGTCTGTGATCCCGTGGCTCGCGATCAGCTGCGCAGCGGACTGGCCGTGCTCGGTCACGCCCTGGAAGAGCGAGTAGTCGGGTGTGCCCTGACCCTTGTAGAGGTGCTCGGTCACGGCCGAGGTATCGAACTCGGGATCGTATGCGGCGCCCGGAGTGCCTGCGACGCAGTGAACCGGCCAGGAGTCGACGTAGTCCGGGCTTTGCGAGAAGTGACCCCCGTTGTCGTTGTCGGCGTCATGCCAGTCCCGGGAGGCGGCGATCAGCTCGTACTCCCCCGAGTGATCGGCGAGGTAGCGGGTGATGCCCGCCGCGACCGCGTCGCCGCCGGTCACGCCGAGCGCACCGCCTTCTGTGAAGTCGTTCTGAACGTCGACGATGAAGAGTGCGCGGCTCATCCCTTCAGCCTAGGCGATCGGGGTTCGTTGTCGGCTCCTCCTCGCCGCACCTCCGGCACGAGGACTGCTCGGGATGTCCGTTCCGTTCAAGACGCCATCCCGCGGTGGCCGTACGCTGATGCCATGAGCACACTCGCACTGGACTTCATCGGCATCGTGACCCGCGATCTCCCCGCCTCACTCGCCTTCTACCGGCTCCTCGGCCTCGACGTCGCCGAAGGGCAGGATGACGCACCGCACGTCGAGACCGTGCTGCCCAGCGGCCTCCGGATCGCGTGGGATCCGGTGTCCACTATCCGCACCTTCGACCCGGAATACCGTCTTCCGACAGGCGGCCACCGCGTGGCCTTCGCCTTCCGAGCGGAAGGCCCTTCCGACGTCGACGATGCGTACCATCGGCTCGTCGAGGCCGGACATACCGGCCGCGTGGCGCCATGGGACGCTTTCTGGGGTCAGCGCTATGCGACGGTGCTCGATCCCGACGGGAACGCGGTGGACATCTACGCGCCGCTCGCTGAGAACTGAGCCGGAGGCGCGCCCGCGAGGGCGCGGAACTCGCGCGTCAAATGCGGCTGGTCTGAAAACCCTGCGATTGCGGCCGCGTCGGCGAGGGGTGTGCCGCTGCGGATCGCGCGCAGAGCCCGTTCCACCCGGATGACGCGTCGCAGCGCGGCGTATCCGTATCCGAACGAGCCGGCCATGCGCCGCCTGAGCTGACGGGTCGAGCAGCCGAGGAGATCGGCGACGTCGTCGGCCGCGCTGCCGCGGGAAGCGGCAGCGCGGATGACATGCGCAGCTGCGATCCCGCGGGGATCGGGCTCGAACTCGAGCGCACCCTGCAGCCGGCCGGTCAGACTCAGGAACTCATCGCGTTGCGCCGGGCTCGCGTCCGCCGAAGCAGCTCCGGTGGCGAGAAGCGCGCGCATCGCGTTCTCTGCGAGCGATCTTGATCGGGCATCGATGATGTCTCGGGCGAGGACTCTGAGGTCGCGGATGTCGCTCGGGTCGCCACCCAGGTAGGCGCCGATCAGGCCGGGCTCGAAGCGGAGTCCGATCACCGGGCCCGGGCTGCCCCGCGTCCGCAGCGAACGTGTCGAGGGCCCGGCGATGAGCAGTTCGTCCTCGATGAGGATCAGGTCCGCCGAGCCGTCGGCCGGAATCTCCGCGTCGGCGCTGTCCGCAGCGGAAGTCCAGACCACTCCCAGACGGGGAACCGCTACCTCGGTGTACATCTCGTCTTCTGACTGGACGGCACAATGACTAGCGGTGCCCGGCGGCATCCATGCTGCGCAGTTCGCGCTTGAGCTCTGCGACCTCGTCGCGCAAGCGGGCGGCGAGCTCGAACTTGAGCTCCTCGGCGGCCAGCAGCATCTGCTCGGTGAGGTCGCTGACCAGCTCTTCGAGCTTCTCCGCGCCCTCGGCGGCGATCGCGCCGGCCCGCGACGCCGCCTTCCCCTTTGCACGCTGGGAGGATCCCGCTCCGCTCTTCTGCGCGTGCTTCGAGGTGCGCGACGCCAGGACCTCTTCGCTGTCGGCCGCCTCGCGGTTGAGCAGCGCGGTGATGTCGCCGATCTTCTTGCGGAGCGGCTGCGGATCGATCCCGTGCTCGGCGTTGTAGGCGAGCTGCTTCTCCCGACGGCGACTCGTCTCATCGATCGCCTCGCGCATCGAGCGCGTCACCGTGTCGGCGTACATGTGCACCTCGCCGCTGACGTTTCGCGCCGCACGGCCGATCGTCTGGATGAGCGAGGTGGAGGATCGCAGGAAGCCTTCCTTGTCGGCGTCGAGGATGCTGACCAGCGAGACCTCGGGGAGGTCGAGCCCCTCGCGCAGCAGGTT
>CAMFIY010000060.1 GCA_945952575.1 uncultured Leucobacter sp. | reverse complement strand
GATCCCGAGCACCCGCCCTTCGGCGTGGTGGTGAACCCGAGTTCGGCGCTGGGCCGGGGGGCGCGCGCCGCTCGACGGGTGCTGGCCGCCTTCGCGGCGGCGGGCGTCTCCGCGATCGAGCTCCGCGGGCACGACGCCGCCTCCTGCCGTGAGGCCGTGCGCCGCGCCTGCGCATCGGGGCTGCGCGGGCTGGTGCTGGTCGGCGGCGACGGGCTGATCGGCCTCGTGATCCAGCTGCCCGAGGCGCGCGCCCTGCCGCTCGGCGTCGTGCCCGCCGGCAGCGGCAACGATTTCGCCCGCCAGTTCCGGCTGAGCGCGCGCCCCGAGCATGCGGTGCGCAGGATCCTCGCCGCCGAGGGCCGGCCGCGGCCGGTGGATCTCGGGATCGTCCGGCACGGCGGATCCGATGAGGATCACTGGTTCGCCGGCGGGCTCTCGGTCGGCTTCGACGCGGCGATCAATCGGCGCGCCAACGCGTTGAGGCTCCCCCTCGGCCCGCTCCGCTACCACCTTGCGCTGCTCGCCGAGCTCGCGACCCTGCGTTCCCGTCCGTTCACCGTCACGACAGAGTCCGGAGAGCGGCGCTTCACCGGACTCCTGGCCACGGCGATGAACACGCGGACGATCGGCGGGGGCATCCCGCTCGCGCCCCGGGCCGCCACCGACGACGGGATGCTGGATCTCGTCGAGGTGTCCCACGGTTCGCGCCTCCGGATCCTGAGCGTCCTCGGCCTGCTCGCCCAGGCGCGCCACGAACCGCTCCCTGAGGTGACGATCACCCGCGTCTCGGCGGTGCGCGTCGAGGCCGAAGGGGAGATCGCCTACGCCGACGGCGAGCGCGTCGGCCCGGGCCCGTTCGAGATCCGCTCGGCGCCGGGAGCTCTGAGGCTGCTCGCCTGAGCGGCCGAGACGCTGCCGAGAGCCGGTCGGAAGTTCGCCGGTCGCCCTCCTGTGCGCGAGCCGCGAACGCCACGACGGCGTCTCGATTCGCACCTCGGGCGCACCTCGAACGTTCACTCGAGTTCACCTTCCGTTCACCTGACGGCAGAGCTCCGGTCATGCGGCTTACGTAACGTGAACGCTGTGGGCATTCGCTCACCCTGACGAAAACAAGAAACGGAAACGAATCGCAGTGAAGATCAAGGCTTCGATGAAGGCCGTCGCGATCGGCGGCATCGCCCTGCTTGCGCTCACCTCCTGCGCCGCGAATGAAGGCGGCAATAGCGGAGACCAGGGTTCCTCCGAGCTCTCCGGCACGATCGCCGGCTCGGGCGCCTCCTCGCAGGGCGCCGCGCAGACCGCGTGGACCGCGGGCTTCCAGATCGCGAACAGCGGCGTCACCATCAACTACAGCCCCGACGGCTCGGGTGCCGGCCGTGAGTCGTTCCAGCAGGGCGCAGTCGCGTTCGCCGGTTCGGATCGCGCGTTCACCACCGACGAGATCGCCGCGGGCCCCTTCAACACCTGCTCGACCGGGAACATCGTCGAGGTCCCGGCCTACATCTCGCCCATCGCGGTCGTCTTCAACCTCGACGGCGTGACCTCGCTCAACATGGACGCCGACACGATCGCCAAGATCTTCAGCGGCCAGATCAAGAAGTGGAACGACCCGGCGATCGTCTCGCAGAACCCCGACGCGAAGCTGCCGGATCTCGCGATCTCCGCGGTGCACCGCGCCGACAAGTCGGGCACCACCGGCAACTTCACCGACTACCTCGCGGCTGCGGCTCCCCAGAGCTGGACCGCGGGCTCCGTCGAGGAGTGGCCGACCGAGCTCGGCGGCGAGGGCGCGAACCAGACCTCCGGTCTGATCGACGCGGTCACCAACGGCAAGGGCACCATCGGCTACGCCGACTCGTCGAAGGCCGGCGACCTCGGCACCGTCAAGGTGAAGGTCGGCGACGCCTACGTCGAGCACTCCCCCGAGGGCGCCTCGGCCGTGGTCGACGCCTCGCCGGTCGAAGAGGGTCGCGGCGCGAACGACATCGCGATCAAGCTCGACCGCACCAGCACCGAGGCGGGCGTCTACCCGATCGTGCTGGTGAGCTACCTGATCGGTTGCGAGCAGTACAAGGATGCTGCCAATGCCGAGCTCGTGAAGGCCTACTTCACCTACATCGTCAGTGAAGAGGGCCAGCAGGCCGCGGCGAAGGATGCGGGCAGCGCCCCCATCTCCGCCGCACTGCGCGAGAAGGTCACGACCGCGATCGACGCGATCAAGTAGGTCCGGTGCGGGGCAGCCCTTCGGGGCTGCCCCGCCTGGCCGTCCCCCTCACCCGACACACCACCCGGAGCCTTCGTGACCGCCACACCCAAGCCCGTGCTCAGCCGCGGCGACCGCGTCTTCTCCAGATCCGCCCTCTTCGCGGGGAGCATGATCCTGGTCACGCTCGCCGCCGTCGCGATCTTCCTCATCGTCGAGAGCTTCCCCGCGTTCTTCGCGACGAACCAGACCGCCTCGATCCTGCCGAGCAACTTCTGGGTCTACGTCTGGCCGCTCATCTTCGGCACGCTCTGGGCCGCGGTGCTCGCGCTGCTCATCTCCCTGCCGCTCGCCATCGGAATCGCGCTCTTCATCTCCCACTACGCGCCGCGCAAGCTCTCGGCGGTACTCGGCTACGTCGTCGACCTGCTGGCCGCAGTGCCCAGCGTGGTCTTCGGCCTCTGGGGCATCGGCGTCCTCGCCCCGGCGGTCCAGCCCATCTTCGCCTGGCTCAACGCCAACCTCGGCTGGATCCCGCTGTTCGCCGGCGAGGTCAGCGCGACGGGCAAGACGATCCTGACCGCGGCCGTCGTACTCGCGGTCATGATCCTGCCCATCATGACCGCCATCTGCCGCGAGATCTTCCTCCAGGCCCCCGTGCTGCACGAAGAGGCCGCCCTTGCCCTCGGGGCGACCCGCTGGGAGATGATCCGGCTCGCCGTCCTCCCCTTCGGCCGCCCGGGCATCGTGTCGGCCGCCATGCTCGGTCTCGGCCGCGCACTCGGCGAGACGATGGCCGTCGCCATGGTCCTCTCCGCGACCGGCGTCGTCACATTCAAGCTCCTCACCAGCGAGAACCCCTCGACCATCGCCGCGAACATCGCGCTGCAGTTCCCCGAGGCCTACGGCACCAACATCAACGTGCTGCTCGCGACGGGCCTCATCCTCTTCATCGTCACCTTCCTGGTCAACGCGGTCGCTCGCTGGATCGTGAGCCGCCGCGCCGAGTTCTCGGGAGCCAACTGACCCATGAGCGCCATCACCGTCCGTCCCGTCTCCGCCGGTTCCGGCCTGGCGGGCAACCGTCTGCCCCGCAACGCGGTCTGGCTGGTCCTCGCCGCCAGCCTGGTGGTCTCCATCGCGCTCTTCGCGCTGCTCGCAGCCGCCGATGGGAGCACGTTCAATCTGGTCGGCGCCATCCTCGTCGGCGCGCTGCTGCACCTGGTCGTCTCGACCGGCCTCGCGGCCGCGGTGGAGGGCCGCAGGCAGGCGATCGATCGACTCGTCACGGGGCTCGTCACCGGCGCGTTCCTCCTCGCCATGGTGCCGCTCATCTCAGTCGGCTGGGAGGTCGTCGCCAAGGGCCTGGAGCGCTGCGACGTCGAGTTCTTCACGTCGTCGATGCGCAACGTCACCGGGGAGGGCGGCGGTGCGCTGCACGCGATGATCGGCACGCTGCTGATCACGCTGGCGGCCACGATCATCTCGGTGCCGCTGGGCCTCCTCACCTCGATCTACCTGGTCGAATACGCCCGGGGCCGCATCGGCAAGATCATCACCTTCCTCGTCGACATCATGACCGGCATCCCCTCGATCGTCGCGGGCCTCTTCGCCTACGCGGTGTTCGCGCTGATCTTCGGGCCGGGGATCCGCATGGGCATCATCGGCGCGGTCTCGCTCTCGGTGCTGATGATCCCGGTCGTCGTCCGCTCGAGCGAGGAGATGCTCCGGATCGTGCCGAACGAGCTGCGCGAGGCCTCCTACGCCCTCGGCGTGCCGAAGTGGCTCACGATCATGAAGGTGGTGCTGCCCACCTCGATCGCCGGCATCACGACCGGCGTCGTGCTCGCGATCGCCCGCGTCATCGGCGAGACGGCCCCGCTGCTCATCACCGCCGGCTACTCGGCCAGCATGAACTACAACCTGTTCCACGACCGCATGCAGTCGCTGCCGGTGTTCGTCTACCGCCAGTACGCCGATCAGGGCAACCCGATCTCCGCCTTCCTCGAGCGCGCCTGGGCCGGCGCCCTCGTCCTCATTCTCATCGTCATGATCCTCAACCTGATCGCCCGCCTCGTCGCGAGGTACTTCGCCCCCAAGTCGGGCCGCTGACGGCGATCCCAGGCCCTGAACGTCACCCACACCACTCAAGGAACCAGCACATGTCGAAGCGCATCGAAGTCAACGACCTCAACGTCTACTACGGCAACTTCCTCGCCGTCGAGGGCGTGAGCATCAACGTCGAGCCCCGCAGCGTCACCGCGTTCATCGGCCCGTCGGGCTGCGGCAAGTCGACGTTCCTCCGCACACTGAACCGGATGCACGAGGTGATCCCGGGTGCGCGCGTCGAGGGCGAGGTGCTGCTCGACGGCGACGACCTCTACGGCGCCGGCGTCGATCCGGTGCTCGTCCGCCGCCAGGTCGGCATGGTGTTCCAGCGCCCGAACCCGTTCCCCACGATGTCGATCCGCGAGAACGTGCTCGCCGGTGTGCGGCTCAACAACCGCAAGCTGAGCAAGAGCGAGGCCGACGAGCTGGTCGAGAGCTCGCTCTCGGGCGCCAACCTCTGGAATGAGGTCAAGGATCGCCTGGACAAGCCGGGCTCCGGGCTCTCCGGCGGGCAGCAGCAGCGCCTCTGCATCGCACGGGCGATCGCCGTGCAGCCCGAGGTGCTGCTGATGGACGAGCCCTGCTCGGCGCTGGATCCGATCTCGACGCTCGCGATCGAGGATCTCATCGATCAGCTCAAGAGCGAGTACACGATCGTGATCGTCACCCACAACATGCAGCAGGCCTCGCGCGTCTCGGATCGCACCGCCTTCTTCAACATCGCGGGCACCGGCAAGCCGGGCAAGCTGATCGAGTACGACGACACCAAGACGATCTTCTCGACCCCGTCAGTGCAGGCGACCGAGGACTACGTCAGCGGCCGCTTCGGGTAATCGGGCGCGGACCCGGGTCCGCAGGCGTGCCACTCTGTCGCCTGGCTGCGAAATATATCGCTCGGATACACTGAAGCGATGAGTGAGCTGCGGATCGAAGACGCCGCCGTGCGCTGGGCCGTCGACGGCCGGCCCGCGGAAGCCGAGCAGGCCGTCGCCGCACTCGCCGCGCGGCCACTGCTGCTGCTCATGCACGGCTACGGGTCGTTCGAGGGCGACCTGATCGAGCTCGCCCCGTTGCTCCCGCACGGCTTCGTGTGCGCATCTCCCCGCGCCCCGCTGGTCGCGCCCCCGCCCATCGTCGACGGCTACGCCTGGTGGCAGCTGCCGGTCGACGCGAACGGGCTGCCGCTGCCGGCTGCGCCCCACGAGTCGTTCGTCGGAGGGGATGCTCACGCCGCCGCACTGGCGCTGCTCGCCTGGATCGACGAGCTCGATGCACGCCTCGGTCGGCCCGGCACCATCGCCCTCATGGGGGTCTCGCAGGGCGGGGCGATGGTCACCTCGCTGCTGCGCCTCCGACCCGAGCGCTTCTCCTGCGGCGTCAACTGCTCGGGCTTCGTCGCCTCCGGCGGGTTCGCGGGCGACGCCGCGCTCGCTGAGATCCGTCCGCCCCTCTTCTGGGGCCGGGACACGGCCGACCCGGTCATCGACGCGGGCCGGATCGAGCGCATGCGGGAGTGGGCGCCGGTCCACACGGCGCTCGAAGCACGCCTCTACACCGGAATTCAGCACGGGATCGGCCGCGACGAGCTCGAGGACGTCTCGGGCTTCCTCGAGCGGCACGTCCCGGGAGCCGCGCGATGACGGGAACGGGGCGCAGCGACGGGACCCGACGGGGAGGAGGCGCCAGCGACAAGACCCAGCGGGTCTACGACCATGTGATGGAGCGGATCGTCGACGGCACCTTCGCCGCGGGCGAGTCCCTGAACATCGGGGTGCTCGCCGATGAGACCGGGGTCAGCCTGATCCCGACCCGCGAGGCGCTGCGCCGTCTCGAGAGCGAGGGCCTCGTCGAGTTCCTCTTCCACCGCGGGGTGCGCGTGGCCGAGCTGGGCATCGAGGAGTATCGCGAGATCATGCAGACCCAGGCGGTGCTCGAGGGCCTGGCGGTCGGGATGTCCGCGTCGATGCTGACGGCGGACGAGCTCGCTCGCGCCCGTGCCGTGAACGCGCGCATGGACGAGGCCGTGCGGCGGAGCGACTTCCACGCCTACAACGAGGGCAGTCTCGAATTCCATGGGATCCTGCGCGCGCACTGCCCGAACCGCCATCTGCGCGACATGCTGGATCGCGGGGACTCGCGCGTGGCCGCCGTCCGGGCATCGGTGGTCGGCTACCGCGGCACGGTCGCCCACAGGCTCAGCGACGAGCACCTGCACATGCTCGACCGCATCTCCGCAGGCGCGCCGGCGGACGAGATCGAGGCGCTCATGCGCGCGCACCGCGAGGGCACGATCGCCGCGGACTCCGAGCACCTGCGCCGCGGATCGCCGTGGGACGACGACTCGGGTGACGGCGTCTCGACCGACGAGCCCGATCGATCCGCGGTGCGCACGCGGACCGAGGTCGCCTGAGCCGATCCGGGACCCCGCGCCGACCCCGGCTCAGCCGCCGGTCGCGGTCAGCACGATCAGCACAATGTTGAGCGACACGATCAGCACGGCGGTCACGATACCGGCGATGCGGAGCGGCAGGCCGTTGGCCCGATCCCCCATCACCGCACGACGGCTGGTCAGCCAGATCAGCGGGATGATCGCGAAGGGGATCCCGAACGAGAGTGCGACCTGGCTCAGCACGAGCGCCTGCGTCGGATCGATCCCGAGCCAGAGGAGCAGGAGCGCGGGGAGCAGCGTGATGAGCCGTCGCAGGACCAGCGGAATCCGGGCTCGGATCAGCCCGCCCATGATCTCGGCGCCGGCATAGGCGCCGACGGAGGTGGAGGCGAGGCCCGAGGCGAGGAGCCCGATCCCGAAGATCACGCCGATGGCGGGGCCGAGGTGGTCGGTGATCGCGGCGGCGGCTCCGTCGATCGTGTCGGTGCCCTCGACTCCGGACAGCGAGGAGGCCGCGAGCAGCAGCATCGCGATGTTCACCCCTCCGGCGAGCACGAGCGCGAGCGCGACATCCAGTTTCGTGGCGCGCAGCAATTCGGAGACGCGCACCGGATCGGCCGAGAAGCCGTGTCGATCCCGGGCCAGCGAGGAGTGCAGGTAGATCGCATGCGGCATGACCGTCGCACCCAGCATGCTGGCGGCGAGGATCACGGTCTCGGTGCCCGCGAAGCGCGGCACGAGCCCGGCGGCCGCACCGCCCCAGTCCAGCGGGCTGACGATGAGGCCGGCGACGAAGCCGATCGTGATGACGGCGAGGAAGCCCACGATCACCCGTTCGAAACGGCGCTGACCGGTGCGCTGCAGAGCGAGGATGCCCATCGAGACGGCGCCGACGATGATCCCGCCGAGCAGCAGCGGCAGGTCGAACAGGATGGCGAGGGCGAGGGCGCCGCCGATGACCTCGGCGAGGTCGGTGGCGACGGCGACCAGCTCGGCCTGCACCCAGAAGAGGAATCGCCCGGTTCTCGGCATCCGGTCGCCGAGGATCTCCGGAAGGCTGCGACCTGTCACGAGCCCGAGCTTCGCGGAGAGGTATTGGACGATGACGGCCATCGCGTTGGCCAGGACGAGCACCCAGATCAGCAGGTAGCCGTACTTCGCCCCCGCCGAGAGGTTCGCGGCGACGTTTCCCGGGTCGACATAGGCGATCGCGGCGACGAACGCCGGCCCGAGCAGGCGGAACAGGCTGCGTGCTGCTCGGGGGGCCTGCACGGGGGATCCGGTCGACGTGATCGGCTCGGAGGCGCTCACACCATGCTCCTCTCGGTGAGGACGGCTCGAGAGAGCCGGCGACGCAACGATAACACGAATACGTGGCGCAGGTGAATACAACTACGTCATAACGTAGTTGAAAGTTCATCGGGTATCCTGAAGCCATGTCTGTGAGCGTCTTGTCCGCGAGCACCCAGGACTATCTGAAGGCCGTCTGGGCGCTCGCCGAGTGGTCGGACACGACGGTGACGCCGAAGCTGATCGCCGACCGGATGGGCCTGAAGCTGTCCTCGGTGTCGGATGCAGTCCGCAAGCTGACGGCCCAGGGACTGCTGTCGCATACGCCCTACGGTTCTGTGGAGCTCACGGACGAGGGGCGCGTGCACGCGGTCGCGATGGTGCGTCGGCACCGCCTGATCGAGTCGTTCCTCGTCCGCGTGCTCGACTACAGCTGGGATCAGGTTCACGAAGAAGCCGAGCATCTCGAGCACGCCGTCTCGGACTTCATGGTCGAGCGGATCGACGAGATCCTCGGGCACCCCACCCGCGACCCTCACGGGGATCCCATCCCCGCCATCGACGGCACGGTGCAGCTGCCCGAGGCGCGGCAGCTCTCGACCGTCGCACCCCCGGCCGAGGTGGCGGTCGAGCGGATCAACGACGACGATCCGGCCCTGCTGCAGTTCTTCGAGGAGTGCGGGATCGTGCTCGACGCCCGCCTCACGGTGAGCGAGGGGGCACCGTTCTCGGACTCGTTGCGGATCCGGGTGAACGACTCAGCGGAATCGGTCGCACTCGGGCCGACGGCGACGACGGCGCTCTACGTCTCGCCGCGCGGCGATTGATACCGGCCCGTCGCGCCGAACGCTCATCGCTCACCCCCGTGGTGCGCCCCGATCCTCGTCGGCGTCGAGAACTCCGGCATCGCGGAGTCGGCGAAACGAGCGATACCGCATGAACGCACGTCGGCATCCTGCGGACGCCCGTCGACGAAGTCGGCGAGGATCTCCCCCATCACCGCCGAGAACTTGAACCCCTCGCCCACGTCACCGCAGCCGATCACGATCCCGTTGCCGAGTGCATCGAGCACGAAACGACCGTCGGGAGTGTCCGTCCAGGTACACATCTGCACATCGAGCACGCGCGGCACGAGTGAGGCGATGTCGCGCTCGACTCGGCGGCGGATCGCCTCGGTGCGCGCGGCGTCCGGGGTGCGGTCCGGATCCGAGGCGTCGAAATCGCGGACCGGAAGATCGAGGCCGACCTTGTAGCCGATGCCGATACTGGGCATCGCGTAGATCCCTTCCTCGTCCTCGCCGTAGCCGTCGACGAAGGTCGGGAACCGGTCGGTGACGGCAGGGCCGCCCGGGCTCGCGAAGTGCACGACCTGCTCGAGGTTGGTGTGCAGGCGGATCGGCAGGCCCAGTTGCTCGACGAGCGGCTTCGCGCCGGGGCCCGCGGCGATCACGACCGAGTCGGCATCCTCGAAGGCGCCGTCCGAGAAGCGTACGCGCAGTCCGCCGGCACGCTCCTCGACGTCGACCGCCTCGCGGCCGGCGGAGTAGCGGCCTCCCGCCGCGAGGAAGCGCTGATACTGCGCGTCGAGCATCCGATTCGCGAGCAGCGTGCCCGCCTCCCGCATGAACAGTGCGTTCCGCTCGTTGGGCACGAGCCCCGGCAGGATGCGCCCGACCTCGACCGCCGGAACGCGCTCGTAGTCGAGCCCCTCGGCGATCGCGGTCGCTTCGACCCGGTGCGAGGAGAGCGGATGCCGCCAGAGCAGCCCCTGCTCGCGGAAGAGCGGCCCCGAGATCGGCGTCTGCAGGCGCCGCATCGCCTCGAGCGAGCGCCGGGCGAGCCGCACCCGGGCCGGGTCGGGATCGGCGAGGCGCCAGATACGGCTCGGCCCGTAGGAGGACGAGAGGGCGTTGCCGACCCCGTAGCGATCCACCAGGTGGACCTCGTGCCCGCGGGCCGCCGTCTCGGCGGCGGCCGGCAGGCCCCAGGCCCCGCCGCCGATCACCAGCACCTTCATCCCCGGCCTCCTCATCGATACGCGAGCGCGCCCACCCAGACTAATCCGCAGCCGAAGGTCTGACACCAGAAAGACCCCGGAACTTCCGTGTCAATTCAACGGAGTTCCGGGGTCAATGGTCGGGATGACAGGATTTGAACCTGCGACCCCGTCAAAATTCCTGGTCAAGCCGGGTTTTTCTGAAAATCTTGGATTGTCTCGGGTTCCCTGGTGTTTACAGGAATCGAGGCGAATAGCCTTCTTCGATTGTAGTCGGTTGGTGACTGTGCTTGGCGGGTGATTGAGATGAGTTTCTGGTGGCTCTCTTACCTCGAACTCAACCCAAAGAAGCGCTCGAAGAAATCACCCAGGAGCTGAATCACGCGCTGCTTCTTCGCGCTGTGATTCTTGTCTTTTGAGAACCGTGACACCGGCGGCAGCACCTTCGTGATCGCGGTACCTGTGGTGCGCAGTGCGCCGTCGCGGAACGCCGCTTCTACGAACCTGGCCGTCTCCTCGGGCTTGAGGTTTTCAGCCCCGATGATCTCGGCCAGTTCCTTCTCGCGCTGTGCCGCAACATAGGCTCGCCATTCGGCCTCGAGTTCTCCCTTCACCGATACGGAGTCGACGAAGTTTTCGATGAGGTCCTTTTTGTTCCGCAGTGACGGGCTGGAGTCGATCGCACGCGAGATGCCTGCGCGGAGTTCCTTGTCGTCGCCGTCGCCGCGTTCTTCGCGGTACTTCTGCACGAGGAGCAGGATGTAGTCGACGTTGATCTCGACCTGTTTGATCAGCTCGATCTCGAAGACCACGTCCTCGATGATGGATTCCTTCTCGCTCTGGGTCGCACGCTTGCGTTCATTCCAGAGGTCAAGGTAGGTGGACTGGTAGTCCTGCATATCCCTGGCAGAGAGGATCTCGTCATTCTCGAAGTCATCAAACGAAGTGAGGATATTGCGAAGCTTGAGAATCTCACCGTAGAGCTTCACGAACTCAAGCTGAGCTTCTTCGCCTACAATCTGTGCACCCGGCTGGTACTGCTGCATAAGCTGCGGGGTCTGCTGAAGGTTCGGTTGAGTCCTTGACCGCATGACCGTTTGAGGTTGTGC
>CAMFIY010000059.1 GCA_945952575.1 uncultured Leucobacter sp. | reverse complement strand
CGCCTGCTCGATGGCGAGGTCGAGGTGCTTCCGATCTGCGTCGCTCAGTGACATGCGCTCATCGTAGCCCGAGGCGCGTCAGGACGGGGGCGTCGAGCCGGATCCCGGCAGATAGCGCGGCAGCCACCGCAGGAAGGCGAACGCGCCGCCGACGCCGATCGCCCCCATGGCGGCGCACGCCAGCGGCAGGGAGACGAGTGCCGTGATGCCGGAGATCAGCAGGGGCGCGACGGCGCCTCCGATCCCGGTCAAGGTCCGCCAGGAACCGAGGAAGGCGGCGGGGGAGGCCGGCGGCGCGAGGTCGGCCCCGATGGTCATCAGGATCCCGCTGGAGATCCCGTTGCCGAAGCCGAGCACGGCCCCGAGCCCCGCGAACCAGACCAGGGCGTCGGGCAGATCGTGCGTGAGCGACAGGGCGAGGAAGCCGGCGCTCATCAGGACGAGCGCAGGGATCGCGGCCCACAGCCTGCCGAAGCGATCCATGATCTGGCCGCTCGCGTAGAAGAGCGCGAAGTCGATGGCCCCCGAGATGCCGACCACCACGGCGATGCCCTGCGCGTCCAGCTGCAGCGAGACGCCCCACACCGGCAGCAGCGTCTGCCTCGCCGAGCGCACGGCCGACAGCGCCGCGGCCGCCCCGCCGACGCGCGCGAGCACGGCGCGATGCCTCCACATGGTGGCGAACACCCCGGGATGCTGCTGCGGGACCGGCTCGCGGCCCGGACGCCGACGAGCGGTCTCCCCGCGATCGTTCAGTCGAGGGGTCCGCTGCTCAGGGTCCGGACCGAGGACGAGCAGCAGCAGGAGCAGCACCAGGCATGCGGCGGCGAACCAGGACACGGAGCGCTCGTGCGCGAAGACGCCGATCAGCGCCGCGGCGACGAACGGTCCGACGAAGATGCCGAACCGGTCCGAGCCGCCGAGCAGCGACAGCGCTCGGGCGCGGAAGGCGTGCGGGGCCCGGGTGGTCATGAACGCGTGGCGCGCGATCCCGAATGCGGCCGCGCAGAGGCCGAGCAGGAGCACCGCGAGCGCGAAGGCACCCAGGTTCGGGGCGAGCATGAGCCCGAGCACGCCTCCCACCGCGATCAGCGCAGCGCCGATCATCGTGCTGCGCTCGCCGAAACGGGCGACGGCCCAGCCGGCCGGGAGATTGCCGCAGAGCTGGCCGACGACCAGCCCGGAGGTGATCAGCGCGGCGGTCGCCACGTCCGCCCCGAGCCGGGTCGCCATCACCGGGATCAGCGGCATCAGCGCGCCCTCGGCGAGCGAGTAGAGCGCGGTGGGGCCGTACACCATCGGCCCGAACTGCCTCAGGACCGACTGCGCACTGGTCACCGTCCGATCCTACTCGCCGACGATTCCGGTCCCGAGCGCGGGTGACACCCGGCTTTCGGGCGCCTCGCTACGCGGCGGCGATCGCGTCGAGCACGAGCCGCCCGGCGATCACCAGCATCGTCGTGGCGACCAGCCAGTCGAGAACCTGCCAGGCCCGCGGCTTCGCGAAGAAGCGGGTGAGGAGGCGCGCGCCGTAGCCGAGCGCGGCGAACCAGAGCACGCTCGCGACCGCGCCCCCGATCCAGAACCACCAGCGCCCCGCATCGCCCTGCGCGTTGCCGATCGAGCCCATCAGCACCATCGTGTCGAGGTAGACATGAGGGTTGAGATAGGTGATCGCGAGGCAGGCGAGAACAGTGCGACGCAGGGATCCGGCGTCTCCCTCGCCCGCGACGAGCGATTCGGGCCGCATCGCGCGCCGGATCGCGCTCCACGCGTACCAGAGCAGGAACACGACGCCGCCCCATCGGATGATCTCGAGCACGACGGGGGCGCGCTCCACCACGAAACCGATGCCGGCGATGCCCAGGAACTCGAGCAGGGCGTCGGTCAGCCCGCAGATCAGGACGACCGGCAGCACGTACTGGCGGCGGATACCCTGCTGCAGCACGAAGGCGTTCTGGGCGCCGATCGCGACGATGAGCGAGAGGCCGCTGCCGAAGCCGAGGAGGGCGGTGGTGAGCATGAGTACGACGCTACGGGTGGATCCGGCTCGCTCGCCACTTCAGCATCCCTCATGTTTCTGAATTAACATAAGCAATACTTCACTTGAATGTCCGGAGCGGATACATGGACCTCCCCCTCGAGCACCTAGCGACCTTCGCGGCGATCGTCGACGAGGGCAGCTTCGAAGGCGCCGCCCGACGGCTGCACATCACGCCGTCAGCGGTCAGCCAGCGGGTCAAGGCGATGGAGCAGCGCGTCGGATCCGTGCTCGTGCAGCGCAGCCGACCGGTCGAGGTGACGGCCGCCGGCACGACGATCCTGCGCGTGGCCAGGCAGATGGATCGTCTCGTCGACGACGCGGAGCGCGAGCTCGGCGGCGGGCCGCTGGGCGGCACGGTGATCCCGATCGTCGTCAACGCCGACTCGCTCGCCACGTGGTTCGTTCCGGCGCTCGTCCGCGCGGCCCGCGAGACCGACGCGCGCTTCGAGGTGATCCGCGCCGACGAGACGATGA
Source organism: uncultured Leucobacter sp. (assembly GCA_945952575.1). GTDB lineage: Bacteria > Actinomycetota > Actinomycetes > Actinomycetales > Microbacteriaceae > Leucobacter. Next base: position 8,633 of record CAMFIY010000059.1, on the reverse strand, counting down.
GCACCGAGCAGCTGAGACGCGGCGAGGTGATGGCCGCCGTCACCGCGACGCGGGAGCCCGTGCCGGGCTGCACGAGCACACGCCTGGGCGTGGATCGCTACTATGCGGTCGCAGCGCCCGGTTTCGTCGCCGCGAACTTCGCCGACGGCGTGAGCGCCGAGACGCTCCAGCGCGCCCCGATGGTGGAGTTCGATCGGCACGACGCGTTCCAGCAGCGCTTCATCCGGCGGATCACGCGTGCGCGGATCGATCCGCCCCGGCACTTCGTGCCCTCGTCGGCCGAGTTCATGCTGGCGATCGAGCTCGGCCTCGGCTGGGGGATGGTGCCCGAGCTGCAGGCCCGCGATGCCCTCGCCGAGGGGCGACTCCTGCCGCTCGGCGGAACCCGGAGCGCCGGAGCGCGCGACCGTGCCGAACCGGCGAGCCCGGCCGCCATCGAGATGCCGCTCTACTGGCAGCGCTGGAACCTGAGCTCGCCCGTGCTCGACCGGCTCTCCGCGGTGATCCTCGAGGAGGCCGCCGCCGCGCTGGGCGCCGATCCCGCGGTTCGGAACGGCTGAGAGGGACGGAATGCTGGGGGTGCTGCACGGATTCGCCGTGATTCTCGGCGTGATCGGCGCCGGCTACCTCGCCGGCCTGTTCGGCGTCGTGAAGGGCGAGCAGCGACGGGTTCTCAACAATCTTGCGTTCTACGTCGCCACGCCCGCGCTGCTCTTCGTAGTGCTGCAGCGCAGCGATCCGCAGGTGCTCCGCTCACCGGTCATCCTCGTCACCACGATCGCCGCCGTGCTGGTCGCGGCACTCTACGTGCTCGCCTCCCGGCTCTGGTTCAGGCGGGATCTCGCCGCGACCACCCTCGGGGCCACGAGCTCCGGCTACGTCAACTCGAACAACCTCGGGCTGCCGGTGGCCGTCTACATCCTGGGAGACGCGGCCTATGTCGCGCCGCTGATCCTCATGCAGGTCGTCGTCTATGCGCCGATCGTGCTGACGATCCTCGAGACCACCCGCGGCAACCGGAGGGCGGCGGGCAGGGCGCTCGGCAGGGCGGCCGCCAACCCGATCATCATCGCCTCGGTGCTCGGCTTCGCGTGCGCGCTTCTGGGCGTCAGGATCCCGAGCATCGTCCTCGGCCCGATCGACATGCTCGGCACGGCGGCCGTGCCCATGGTGCTGCTCAGCTTCGGGATCTCGCTGCGCGGTCAGCGCGCGCTGCAGCCCGGGACCGGGCGCGCCGCCGTCTTCGTCGCCAGCGGCTTCAAGGTGCTGCTCATGCCGGCCCTGGCCTGGGCGCTGTGCCTGCTGCTCCGGATGCCGGCGCACGAGACGTTCGTCGCCACCACCATCGCGGCGCTCCCCACCGCGCAGAACGTCTACAACTACGCCGCGACCTACCGCCGGGCCGAGACGCAGGTGCGCGACACCGTGTTCCTCACCACCTTCGCCTCGCTTCCCGTGATCGCCCTCATCGCCTGGCTGCTCGGCGGATCCTGAGCGCCGCCGGGATCCGCCGTCGCGGCGACGGGAACAAAATCGCGAGCCCCGCCGTTTCACTTCTGCAGACACGGCGCGGTAGCCCCCCTTCGGGCGCCGCGCCGTTGCTGTGCAGCCCCACGGCTGCGCGAGAACACGAAGAACAGAAGAGGACCGATGAACCCCCGCACCGCCGTCACCAGCGCCCCCGTACTCGATTCGATCGCGACCCGCTGGAGCCCCCGCGCCTTCGATGCGGATCACTCGCTGCCCGAGGGCGCGCTGCGCGGCGTCTTCGAGGCGGCCCGCTGGTCGGCGAGCGCCAACAACTCCCAGCCCTGGCGCTTCATCATCGCGCGTCGCGGCAGCGCGAGCTTCGCCAAGGTCGAAGCGGCGCTCATGGGTTTCAACCAGGCGTGGGCCGGCACCGCGGCGGCGCTCGTCGTCAATGTGGCGGAGACGTTGAACGCCGAGGGCCAGGAGCAGCCGTGGGCGAGCTACGATCTCGGCCAGGCCGTCGCCAGCTATTCGCTGCAGGCGCACTCCGAGGGGCTGTACGTGCATCAGATGGGCGGCTTCGACCGCCAGGCGATCCGCGAGGCATTCAGCCTCGAAGCCGGCCAGGAGCCGATCTCCGTCGCAGCGATCGGTCTGCTCGGCGACGCGGATCAGCTGCCCGACGCGCTGCGCGAGCGCGAGATCGCGCCGCGCAATCGCCGCGCGCTCGACGAGATCGTGCTCGTCAACGACTGAACTCGTAGGGCGATCGGGTCCGACCGGGCCCGGTCGCCTCGACGCCGGATCAGTCCTCGGCGCTGAAGACGCGCCCGGTGCCCGATCCGCCGTCGAGGTCGATGCGCAGCGCCTGGATCAGTTCGGCCGCATGCGTCGTAGAGATGATGACGCGTGCGAAGCGGTCGAATTCACCGACCCAGCCGCGATCCTCGGAGCTGTCGTGAGGCAGATCGAAGTCGAGCACGACGGCCGGACGGCCGCTGCGGACGACGGCGAAGTCGCGCCCGCCGAGGGCTCGCCAGGTGCCGAGGGCGAGCTTGCCGGGCAGATGCGTACCCGGCGATCGGACGCCGCGCAGCCAGACCCACGGGTCGTCGGTGATCACGGCCGAGGTGATCGCCTCGCGCTCGAGCACGAGATCACGACGACGGAACGAGAGCGTCTTCTCGGAAGCGGTCATGCGGACGACCACTCGTTCCGGGTAGACCTCCACGCGCGCCATGCACTCTAGTCTGCCCCCGCGGAGCCCGAAGTCGGGCATATGACGCCGCGCGGCATCGAATCGTTATCGCCGGAGGGTCGGGTGCGGGTCTGCCGGGTCGGTGCGCTCCGCCCGATCCGAGGTCAGACCCTGCGCGAGTAGCGGGTCGCCGTGAGCCGCGCCGAGACGGCGCTCGCCTTCGTATCGACGAAGCCGCGCGCCCGGAGCGCCTCCCGCACCGAGGCATCCGTGACCGCGCCGACTCCGCCTTTGGCGTAGAGGCACCACAGCGGCAGACCCGGCGCCGACTCCGCGAGATCGGCGGCGCGCTCGAGTTGACCCGGCTGCTCGAGCACCGCGACGATGAGCGCCGCCTCGGCGAGACGTTCGGTCGTCGCGCCGGCGAGCGCGTCGCGCAGCGGCCCCTCGTCGGCGTCGCCCAGCAGGTAGGCGAGGTGCTCGGGATCCACCCCGAGCTTCTGCGCCAGCGTCGGCGGAGGCGTCACCAGCGCGGTCGCCCATTTCTGCGCCTCGACCGCACCCGCTCCCCCGGCGGCGCGACCCGCGGCCACCGGGCCTCCGTCGGTCTGCGCGTCGAAGCCGAACTGCAGCGCGAGGGTCTCGCCCGCGCTGCTCAGGGTGAGCCGGGATCCCGTCACCCGGACGTCGACGATACCCGCCCGCGGGATCCGTGCGCGGATCTCGCCGCGCAGGATCAGCTCCTGCGATTCGAGCAGTGCCCTGGCCCGGCCGGTGGCGCCCTGCCACTCGGCGCAGACCTGTGCCTCACGACCCATCGCCGCTCCCTCCGTCGGGAGTTCGACCCTACGCCCGGGCAGGTGCGGCGCACGCTGCGAGCGGGCGCACCGCTCTGCGGCGAGTGCGCATGCCGGGCCCGGCCCGGCGGGCATGGTCGCCGAGGCGAGGCGGCTCCGGCGACGCGGACCGGATCAGTCCAGCATGTCGCTCTGGTCGATGGCCGATTCCACCGTCCGGATGAGGGCGCGCTTGACCTCGCTGTTGCCGTGATCGGGACTGTGCCGCAGACCGGCGGCGACCGCCTCCTCGTGAGTGTGCGGGCCGACGCAGGCCACGATCGTCTCAGCGGGCAGGTGCGGGAACTGACTCGCGACCTCCCTGCCGATGCGCGGGGACGCGACGAGCAGCGCATTGATGCGGCCCGATTCCACATCCTCGCGGATGTGAGCCGAGGCGGGCACGCCGATGGTGCGGAACGCGACCACCTGGGTGACGTCGTGGCCGCGATCGATGAGGCCGGAGGTCAGCACCGGGCGTGCGACGTCGCTGCGCAGCGTCAGCACCCTGAGCACCTTGCCCTCGTCTATCTCGGGCCACACCTCGAGCAGGCCCGAGGTCGTGTGATTCTCATCGGTCGGCGTGCGACTGACCTGATAGCCGGCGCTGACGAACGCCTGGATGGTCGCCTCGCCGACGGCGGCCAGCTTGGTCTGGGGCGGGATCACCGCGTTGTGATGGGCCAGCACGTCCGCGACCGTGGCGCTGGTGGCCGTGATCCAGTCGTAGTAGCCGGCTTCCAGCCGCTTCAACGCCTCGACCAGTCGATCCTCTTCGCTCGTGTGCGCGAAGTCGACGAGCGGCGCGATCACCGTGTTCGCACCCTGCTCGCGCAACGCCGTGGCAACGAGATCTCCCCAGGTGCCACCGCGCGGAACGAGCACGCGCAGGCCGCCGAGAGGCTTCACATCAGCCGACATTGACCCCACTAACCTTGGTGGACACAGCAAAAGGCCATCCTGACTCGGTCTCCCATGACTCAGGCCTGGCCCCCTCAGGCGTCTCCGCCTGTGCTTCCCTATTCTTACCCCGACGCGCCGCCAAAGCAAAACACAGCCGGGTTCGCGCGGGAACGCAACACAAACGTGACCTCTGGGCGGTCCCGACGCGGCGACGATCGTGCGGCGAGCGGCCCCCTCGGACCTCTCCGCCGCTGCTGCGAAGCCCCGAAGCGCGTTCGGTTCAGCGGAAGGCGCGGACGATCAGCCGGGTCACGCCCCAGGCGGTGACGCCAGCCACAGCCGCGACGGCGACGGCCCCGATCGCGAAACCGACGGGGTTCTCCCGGCGCTCCGCAGCGACACGGCGCTTGGCGCGAGCGATCGAGTCGTCGATGCGCTGGGCGTAATCGAGCCGATCCCTGAGCTGGCCCAACGTGTCGTAGAGCTCGGAACGGGCGCGCTGCGCCTCGACGACGCCGGGGTGGGTGTTCGGGTCCGTCATCACCGGTCCCCTTCCTTCGGAGCGTCGCTGCGCCCCGCGTGAGCGGAGGAGTTGAACCGGATGTCCCCGAACGCGTTCAGGTCGCCCTCGATCCGATCGATCGCCTCTTCCGGCACCGGGATCCCGCGCTTGATGAAGGCGACGCCCGCGGCGATCGCGGCTGCGGCGAGCAGCAGCAGGCCGACCCCGACCACGAGGGCCGACAGCCAGACCGGCCAGACGACCGCGAGTCCGGCGATGGCCGCGGCGACGAACGCCGAGATCGCGAAGAAGAGGAAGAAGAGCGCGACGATGATGGCGAGCAGGCCGATGCCGGCGCGTTTCGCCTTCGTCGCGATCTCGCGCTTGGCATTCTCGTACTCCGCCTTGGCGAGCGCGACGATCTGACCGGGCAGCCGCGCGAGCAGCTCGAAGGTGCCGGCCTGATCCCTTCGGCTCATGACTCGGCCTTGGGAGTCCGCTTGGCGGTGCTGCGCTTGGCGGTGCTGGGCTTCGCGCGAGGCTTCGACGCCGGCGCGGGGGCATCGCCGTCTCCGCCCTCGCCGGTCGCGGGCTCCGACGTCGACGCGGGAATCGCATCGGTGCTCGCCGAGGGACGCGCCTTCGGCTGGGCGAAGTTGCTGAAGACGTCCGCGCCGACCCGCCCGACGAACGCGCGGATCCCATCGGTGCGCTCGTCGATCGCTTCCCTCACGAACTCGACGCCGCGCTGCACGGGCTCCGTCTCCCAGACCTGCTGCGCGCCGCGCTTGATCTGCTCGTAGCGTTCCCGGCCGGCACGCGTGCCGAGCACATAGCCGACGGCCGCGCCCAGGACGAAGGCGAGCTTGCCCTTCATGAGTTCCTCCAGACCCGCGACGCCGATGGCCGCGGTCGCAGCACCAGCCTAGCGCCGATTCGCGGCGAGGCATATTCCGAAATCGAAATATACAGCTGCGCTCCGACCGGAGCGGGGGCGACTACTCCGCCAGCCCCAGCAGCTCGCGACGGAGCGCGACCGAAGCATCGTGCGCCGCTCCGAGGGCGGCGGCGAGATCATCGCCGTGCAGGATCCGGCCGATCGGCACGAGCCCGGGCCGATCCGCGAGGGCGGCTGTCACGGCAGCGGCGGCGCGATCGCGCTCGTCCACCGTGCGGAACGGCGCGGCGACACGGCGCGTGCGCCACCCGGCATCGAGCTCAGGGGCAAGACCGGCGTCGGCCAGCAGTTCCTCGAGACGCTCGCCGACCGCTTCCTGGCGGGAGCCCGCGGCCACCGCCGGCCCGCTCAACTCCGCGCACCAGCGCGCCCTCGAGGCGCTGCCGCCGTCGGCCGCCTCGTCTCCGTCTGCGCGGTCCTCGAGCGCGGTGATCCTGAGCGACCAATCTCCCAGCGAACGCACGGCCGCGATCCGATCCCCCGCGGGCGCGAGGCCCGGGACCGGCTGTATGTCGATATCGGCATGCGCTCGTTCTCGTGTCGGCATCAGATCGGTCACCCGGGCGCTCAGCGCATCGTCGATGTCCGCCCCGTCTCGCCAGGCACCGGGGTCGAGCACCAGCGCACGCGCATGCAGGTGCGTGCCGCCCTCGAACTCCGCGCTCCATCCGTCTTCGGCGCCGCGCTCGGATCCGTGCCCGGACCGAGGCTCGACTCCGACGACGAGCCCGTCGACCAGCTCGACGCCGTAGGCCTCGAGGCGCCGAACCAGCGCTCCGGCGAAATGCGGCCAGCCGCCGGCCGGCGCCACCGTGGTTTCACGTGCAACATTCCGCTCGGCGTATGCGGCGGCGGCGGAAGTCAGCGCGCCGGTCCGAGCGAGCGCGGGGCTGAGCCCGGGCGCCGCGATCGCCGCGTCGACCTCGCCCGCCGGGACGCCGTATCGCTCGCGGATCAGCGGCTCGGTCAGCCGATCCAGCACCGCATCGCCCAAGCGGCGGCGCACCAGCTCGCCGAGCGAGCGCGTCTTCCGGATCGTGAGCAAGGGCATGATCCGGTCCATATGTGCACGGATGGCCGCGCGCGAACCGATGAGACGCGCCGTCTCGGCAGAGAGGGCGACCGACGGGATGCCCCAGACCGAGGGATCGGCCTGAGGCGCCCACTCGCCGGCCTCATCCAGCAACCATGCCGTCGGCGTCGGCGTCTTCACCGGAAGCGAGCCCTCATCGACCGCCGCCGCCGTGCCCTCGATCGGCGATGCGATGCGCTCCATCGCCGCCGACAACGCGCCGCGCGGATCGCGTTCGCCGCCGTCGGGCAGCTCGGTCGCGCCGCCTGCGACGGTCACGGTCAGCCCCACTTCGGCGAGATCGAGCGCCGCGAGCAGGGAGGTCAGACTGCGCCCGAGGACCAGCACATCGCGGTTCACGCTCCGGGGCCTCCCGCTGCTGGGGAGGCGGGTATCGCGCCGGCAGGCGCCGTGCCCCACGGAGCCTGCACCAGATCGATCCGAGTGCGCATGCCGTCGCGGCGGCGGAAGTCGCGATCCATCCACCAGGCGTAGAGCGTGAGACCGATGGCCGCGCCGATGGCGGCGCTCGGACCGCCGCCGTCCGAGGTCTGGCCGGTCTGGCCGCCGGCGCCCATCGTCATGAAGCCGAAGGCCACCAGGTTGTTCACGACGTGCAGGCTGATCGCCGCCTCGAGCCCGCCGGTGCGCCAGCTGAGCCAGCCCGCGGCGAGCGCCATGAGGACGACCGCGAGCCAGCCCCAGATGTCGTAGATGTGCGAGAAGCCGAAGACGATCGCGGGGAGCACGATCGGGATCCACGGACCGCGGACGAAACGGGCGAACCCGCTCGCGCCGCCGGCGCCGCCGAGCCACGCGCCCAGCGTCTGCATGAACATCCCGCGATAGACCAGCTCTTCGGCCGTGGACTGCACGGGTACGAGGAGCAGGATCAGCACGCCCGACCAGAGCGCGGCGGTCATGTCGAGATCCGGCATCCTCCCCGCCCCGGCCGTCGGATCGGGGACGGCGAGCCCGAGCAGTACGCTGACCCCGTCCATGATCACGAGCGCGACGATCGCGGGGAGGATCGAGCGCAGGATCCAGCGCCAGCGGATCCTGAGCGCCACGGACCACAGCCGCTTGGCCGGGTGGAAACCGACGGTCAGCATCGCGAGCAGCGCCGCCGGAAGCATGAGGGCGACTGATCCCAGCGTGAGCAGCATCGAGACCGGGTTCTGCGTATCCGGCGTCGCGAGCCTCATGATCGCGTCGGCATCAACGAAGCCGGACTCGATGCCGGTGTCGCCGAGGACGAGGTAGGGGATGATCACCGCCATGCCGAACACCGTCGACAGGACCAAGTAGTAGACCGCGCCGGCCCCGAGGGCGAGCAGCGGCTTCCACCAGCGGTAGCGGAGGTTGCCCCGCAGCAGCTGGTGGTACTCGAGCGGGGGAGTCTCGACGAATCGCGGCTGGACCCACTGCTGCGGCTGAGCCCATCGCTGCGGCTGCCCGGGGCCGGGATCCTGCTCGGTCATGCGCGACTCACCGACCGCCCGCTCACGAACCGCGCAGCCGCTCGGCGAGGTACGCGTGCAGCTCCGCCCGCGGCACGCGCTCCTGCTGCATCGTGTCGCGCTCGCGCACGGTCACCGCGTCGTCGTCGAGCGAGTCGAAGTCGACCGTGACGCAGAAGGGGGTGCCGATCTCGTCCTGGCGGCGGTAGCGGCGCCCGATCGCGCCGGCGTCGT
>CAMFIY010000058.1 GCA_945952575.1 uncultured Leucobacter sp. | reverse complement strand
GGGCGTCACGGAGCTCGGCTGGAAGGTCACCATGGACGAGGAGGTGACGGTGCCCTACGCCGATTGGGGTCCCCAGCTCTCCAAGATCCGCTCCAACCCGCCCGGGCTGATCTTCATCACCGACTACCTCGCCGGCGATCTCGCGAGCTTCGCGAAGCAGTTCGCCACCGCACCCACCTCGTCCCTGCTCTACCAGCAGTACGGCCCGAGCGTGCCGGAGTACCTGGATCTCGCCGGCGACGCGGCCGACGGCGTGATCTGGTCGACGACCATCGGCACCCTGCCCGACGGGATGGGCGACGCCTTCCGCGAGCGCTACCAGAGCACGTACAACGCGGTGGCCGGCCTCAGCCAGTCCGGCGCGCAGTACGACATCCTCCGCCTCTGGGCGCAGGCCGCCTCGCTCGCCGGCGACGTGGACGATTTCGAGAAGGTGTGCGAGGCGGTCATGCTGACCAAGTTCCGCGGCGTCGTGGGCACCTATGCGCTCGACAGCAAGGAACTGACCGCGATCCCGTACCCGGACCGCGTCAGCGACCCGAGCCTCGGCATGCCGCACCTGACCTACCAGATCCAGGGCGGCAAGCAGACGCTCATCTCGCCGGTGCCCTACACCAACGGCGAGTTCCAGCTGCCGAAGTGGGTGTGACGCCGGTCATGGCAGAGCCATTGCTCGAGGTCCGCGCGGCGACCAAGCGCTACGGCGGCCTCACCGCTGTGAACGAGGTCAGCTTCGAGGTCGCCCGGGGCGAGGTCTTCGGGATCGCCGGCCCCAACGGCGCCGGGAAGACGACGCTCTTCGACGTGGTCACGGGAATGGTCAAGGCCTCCGGCGGCGAGATCCTGTTCCGCGGCGCGGACATCAGCCGATCCTCGATCCATGAGATCTGCCGGCTGGGCATCACGCGCACCTTCCAGAAACCGTCGGTGTTCGACAGCGAGACCGTCATGGGCAACGTGGTCGTCGGCGCCCACTTCGGATCCGGGAAGCCCTGGTGGAAGAGCCTGCAGCGCGACCCCGAGGTGTGGGATCGGGCCGCGGCCGCGCTCGACTTCGTCGGCCTGGCGGATCGCGCCGACGAGGTGTCGGGTGATCTGCCGGTCTACGACAAGAAGCGGCTCATGATCGCGTCCGCGCTCGCCTCGTCGCCCGAGCTGCTCTTCCTCGACGAGCCCTTCGGCGGGCTGACCGACGACGAGATCGACGCGCTGCTCGTGCTGCTGCGACGGATCAACGAGGAGCAGGGCGTCACCATCGTGCTGATCGAGCACGTCATGCGCGCGCTGATGGCGCTGTCGGATCGGATCCTGATCATGGATCAGGGCAGAACGCTGCTGCAGGGCGAGCCGAAGACCGTGATGAGCGATCCGGAGGTCGTCCGCGTCTATCTGGGAACGAGCGCCGACGAAGTGGCGACCCAGGGGAAGGAGCCGGGTGATGCTGAGCATTGACGGAGTGGTCGCCGGATACGGCGGGACCACGATCGTGCAGGGCATCTCGCTCGAGGTGCCCGCGGGGGAGTGCGCGGTGCTCGTCGGCCCGAACGGCCACGGCAAGACCACGCTGCTGCGCGCGATCAGCGGGCTGATCAAGGTGCGCGAGGGCAGTATCGCCTTCGACGGCGAGGACATCACCCGCGAGCGCGCCGAGAAGATCGTCGAGCGCGGGCTCATCCACATCCCCCAGGGCGACCTGGTGTTCCCCGATATGACGGTGGCGGAGAACCTGCAACTCGGCGCCTTCACCAGATCGGCGGCGAAGCGGGCCAAGGCCAGGATCGAAGAGGTCTACGAGATCTTCCCGAGGCTGCTCGAACGCCAGGGCCAGCGTGCACGCACGCTCTCGGGCGGCGAGCGCCGCATGCTCGCCATCGGGCGGGGGCTCATGGGCGACGCCAGGCTGATCATGATCGACGAGCCGAGCCTGGGCCTCGCCCCGGTGATCGTGGACGAGGTGTACCGGCAGCTGCGCCGCATCGTCGACTCCGGGATGACCGTGCTCCTCGTCGAGGAGAACTTCCGGCGCGGCCAGGCCCTCGCCGATCGGATCCACCTGGTCGAGAACGGCGAGATCGTGCGCTCAGGCGGCGCCGCGGACGTGCTCGACGATCGTGCCGTCCGAGAGACCTATCTGGGGGTCGCAGAATGAACCTCGTACTGCAGACGCTCGTCAGCACGATCGTGCAGGGGTCGTTGCTCGCCCTCATCACGATCGGGATGAGCCTCGTCTACGGCACGCTCCGCGTGCTCAACATGGCCCAGGGCGTCATGGTGATGGTCGGCGCCGTCGCCGCCTACGTCACCGTCGACGGCCTCGGCGTCTCGCCGTGGCTCTCGATCCTCGTGGCCGTCCTCGTCACAGCGGTACTCGGCATGCTGAGCTACGGAGTCGGGATCAGCCGCCTCATCGGGCGTGCGGGCGTGGACTTCGAGATGACCGCGTTCATCTCGACCTTCGCCATCGCGTCGATCGTCCAGAACGTCGTCCAGCTGATCTACGGTCCGCGGCAGAAGAACTTCCCCAACCTGCTCGAGGGAAGGATCACCCTGACCGACGGCGTCTTCATCACCTTCCAGCAGATCCTCACCGCGGTGATAGCGGTGGGTGCGCTGGCACTGCTCGGGGTGTTCCTCTCGAGGTCCCGCTACGGCCTCGCGATCGTCGCCGTGGCGCAGAACCTCGACGCCGCGCGGCTGATGGGCATCCCCGCCCGCCGCGCCTACGTGCTGACGATGGGTCTCGCCGCGGGGCTCGCCGGATTGGCCGGAGTGCTGCTCGCCCCCGTGTACTTCGTCTCGCCGACCATGGGCGACCTACCGCTGCTCCAGGCGCTGATCGTGGCGATCTTCGCCGGCCTCGGCAGTACCCGCGGCACGATCATCGCCGCGTACATCATCGGTTTCGTGCAGGCGGCGGTCTCGATCTTCTGGACCTCGACCTACGCGCTTCCCGTCCTCTACGCACTGATCGTGGTGGTGCTGATCGTGCGCCCCTACGGCATCGCCGGCAAGCCGCAGGAGGCCCGACTATGAGCGCGACCGAAACCGTCCAGCAGCGCTGGAGCACGCGCACCATGGGCTGGCCCCGACCCCGGGTGATCATCTCGATCGTGGTGCTCGTACTCGCGGTGGCGCTGCCGATGATCGTGCCCGATCGCAGCTGGTTGACGACCGCGACGCTGGCCATGATCTGGATCTCCCTGAATCAGAGCTGGAACCTCGTGCTCGGCTACGGCGGCGTGTGGAACTTCGGCCAGTTGGCCTTCTACGCGCTCGGCGCATACGCGGCCGCGCTGCTCACGATCCACCTCGGGCTCCCGGCCTGGCTGAGCATCCTGGTCAGCGGGGCCTTCTCGGGCGCGCTCGCGCTCCTGCTGTCGATCCCGATCCTGCGCCTGCGCGGCATCTACGTCTCGTTGCTGACGTTCGGGTTCGCCGAGGTCGTGCGCCTCCTGGTGATCGCCGATCAGTCGGGTGTCACCGGGGGCGCCTACGGTCTCTCTGGGTTCGACGGCTTCGGCTTCTCCGCGGGGAGCGCCGCGAACCTCAACTACTGGGTCGCCCTCGGCCTCGCGGTCGTGACCACTCTGATCGTCCTCGCGCTCGTCCGGTCGCCCCTCGGCAACGGCATGATCGCGATGCGGGACAACCCGGCGCTCGCGTCCGCGCGCGGCATCGGCCAGCGGACCTATCAGATGCTCATCTTCGCGATCTCCGGTTTCCTCGCCGGCGTCGCCGGCGCCGTGTACGCCCACGTCTTCAAGGTCGCCTCGCCGACGCTGATGGGTCTCGGCGCGATGACCCTGCTCGTCACGATGATGGTGGTCGGCGGGATGGGGACCATCATCGGGCCGATCATCGGCACCCTGCTGATCTCGTTCGTGCAGATGCAGCTGCAAGACGTGCCCGAGGTCAAGGTCGCCGCGCTCGGCGTCGTGCTGCTCGTGGTGATCCTGCTGATGCCGCGCGGGCTGGTGCCGTTCGTCGGGTCCCTCTGGGGCAGGTTCCAGGACTGGGTGAGCCATGAGGAGGCGGACGAGGACGCCGATGCCGAGTCCGCCGCGGGCGGCGCCTAGGAGACCAGGTAGCCGCCGTCGACCGGGAGCACCGTGCCGGTGACATAGGCGGCTCCCGGGCCGGCGAGGAAGAGGCAGGCGGTCGCGACGTCCTCGGCCGTGCCGAGCCGCCTCGCGGGGAGCCGGCTCAGCAGGGCCGAGGTCGCGGCGGCGTCGTTCACGATGGTGGTCATCGGAGTGTCGATCACTCCGGGGGCCACGGCGTTCACGCGGATCCCGCGGGAGCCGAGCTCGACCGCGAGCTGCCGGGTGAGCGAGACGATCGCCCCCTTGCTCGCCGCGTAGGCTGACCCAGGCTCGCCCTCGTCGCCGCGGGCGTAGGCGACCGAGCTGAGCAGCACGATCCCGCCCTCGCCCATGACGCGGGCGGCGGCCTGGGCCACGAGGAACGAGCCCGTGCTGTTCACCCGCATGCTCTGCTCCCACTCCTCGGCGGTGAGCTCGAGCAGCGCCTTGAATCGATAGATGCCCGCGCAGTGGATCAGCGCGTCGGGGGCGCCGTCGAGCACCTCGGCCGCCTCGTCGAAGACGCGCTTGAGCGCCTCCGGATCCGTGATGTCGGCCGTGCGGGGCGAGAAACCGGGCGCCTGCCAGGCGTCTTCGGTGCGGTCGATCCCGAGCACCCTGCCGCCGGCGGCGAGCACGAGCTCGGCGGCGGATCGGCCGATGCCGGACATGGCGCCGGTGACGACCGCGCGTCGCGGGAAGAGCGATTCGACAGACACGCGTACTCCAATGCTCGGGAACCGATGCTGCTATTGCAGCAGATCCCGGCCGCCCGCACGTCCGCCGAATGACGGAGACGCCGACCGGCGGACGTCAGGCCAGCGCGCGCTCGACCGCCGCCTCGATGTGCAATCGCGCGGTCGGGAAGACCGGCACCGGGCTGTCGCACTGGCCGATCAGCAACTCGATCTCGGTGCAGCCGAGGATCACTCCCTCGGCGCCCTCGGCGATCAGCCGACCGATGATCTCCCGGAACCCGGCACGCGTCTCGTCGCTCACGACGCCCACGGCCAGTTCGGTGAAGATCGCGCGGTGGATCTCGGCGCGATCCGCCTCGCCGGGGACGATGACCTCGATCCCGTGCGCGGCGATCCGATCGCGATAGAAGTCCTTCTCCATGGTGAACGCCGTGCCGAGCAGGGCGACCGTGCGCAGCCCGCGGTCGAGCACCGCCTCGGCGGTGACGTCGCCGATGTGCAGCACCGGCACGTCGACGGCCGCCTGCACCTGGTCGATGAGGAGGTGCATCGTGTTGGTGCAGATGAGCACCATGTCGGCCCCGGCGCGTTCGAGGTCCTGTGCGCTCGCGGCGAGCACCTCGCCGGCCTCCTCCCACTTCGCGGCGTTCTGAAGCTCGCTGATCTCCTGGAAGTTCAGCGATGCGAGCTGGATCTTGGCCGAGTTGAGGCCGCCGAGCCGATCCCGGACCATCTCGTTCGCCTCACGGTAGTAGACCGCGGTCGATTCCCAGCTCATGCCGCCGATGAGGCCGATGGTGCGCATGCTGCCGCCCTTCCTGCTGCGTTCCGTGCGCTTCCCACCCAACCGGAACATCCGCCGGGCGACAACGGCAGCTTGGTGAATCGAGCCGTCACGGCGGCTTATGTGTGTCCGCCGCGAGACGCTCGCGCGGCGCGGCTACGCTGATCGCATGTGCGGGAGCTATGGCATTCGAGCGGTCGAGGAGATCGGAGCGCGGTTGACCGGGAGCCGGGTCCGCTTCTCCGCCTCGGCGGCGGGCGGGGCAGAGGGGGCCGGTCGTGCCGGCGACGCGCTCACCGCGTGGTCCGCGGCGCACCGCGGCCGGGCCAGGATCACCGGCCGGCTCGCGCGCAATCTGAACCCGGTGATCCACGCCCCCGGGGGCGAGCGCGAGCTCTCGCTCGGCTGGTGGTGGCTCCATGTCGCCGGGCGACCGGCGGAGTACAGCGCGTTCAACTCACGCGACGACAAGCTGCTGCGCAGCTGGCGCGAGCCGTTCCAGCGACGGGCCCTGCTGCCGGCGGACTGGTACCTGGAGCAGAAGCGCCTCTTCGGGCTGCCGGATCAGGGTCCGTTCGCGATCGCGGCGATAACGGCTCCTGTGGCGCCGGATGAGGATGGGACGCTCGTCAGCTATTCGATGGTGACGAGAGACGCCGTCGGGGCGCCCAGACGGACCCATCCGCGGATGCCGTTGATCCTGCCCGCCGACATGCACGAGGAGTGGCTCGATCCGAGGCGGGTCGGCGACGCTGGGCTCGTGGCGCGGGCACTGGCCGCCTCCGAGGAGCTCTCGCACGCCGTGCTCCCGCTCGACGGGGATGCCGCTGCCGGGATCCTCGGCCCGGATCGGACGCAGGATCCGCCCGAACCCGCGCAGCCGACGCTCTTCTAGAACCCGTCCGGGCGCCGGATCATGGCCTCCTGGGCGACGCTCGCCACCAGTTCGCCCGCACGATCGTAGAAGCGGCCGAAGGTGAGCCCGCGCCCGCCCTGCGAGGTGGGGGTGTCGAGCACGTAGAGCAGCCACTCGTCGACGCGGAACGGACGATGGAACCACATGGCGTGGTCGAGGCTCGCAGCGCGCAGCCCGGGGGTGGCCCACGGGATGCCGTGCCGGCGCATCACCGGTTCGACCAGGAGGTAGTCGCTCGCGAACGCCAGCGCCGCTGAGTGCAGCAGCTGGCCGCCCTCCAGCGGCGCCCGGCTGCGCAGCCAGACGCGCGAATGGCTCGTCGGCTCCTCGACCCGGAGCAGGATGTCCGGATCCACGTAGCGGATGTCGAACGGCCGGTCGAGCACCCAGGAGGCCCGCCCGCCGTCGGCGAGGTGCCCGTACTTCTCCCACACGGTGGGCAGCTCCTCCGGCGGAGTGGTTCCCGCCACGTCGTAGGGATCCTGATGCTCCATACCCTCATCGGGCTCCTGGAACGAGGTAATCATCGACATCAGCACCTCGCCGCGCTGATAGGCCTGGACCCGACGGGTCGAGAAGGAGCGTCCGTCGTAGAGTCGCGCGACGTCGAAGGTCATGCGCTGCTCGGAGTCGCCCGGGCGCAGGAAGTAGCCGTGCATCGAGTGCAGCTGCCGCCCCTCGGGCGCGGTGGCGCCCGCCGCCGTCAGCGCCTGGCCGAGCACTTGCCCGCCGAACGATCGGCCGTGCGGAGTCGGCAGCGCGGGGCCGGTGAAGATATCGTCGACCGTCCGGGCCTCGGAGTCGATGACCGCCAGCATCTCGCCGAGCTCGGGTACACCGGTCATGGGAGCCTCCTGTCATCGGTCGACGGCTTCAGTCTATCCACGGGGGTCAGTAGGCTCGTGGCGATGCCTTTCACACTGGACCTCGCCGATCACGCCAGCCGGGACGACCTGCGGATCTACCTCGAGCGGCTCTCCCGCGTCGGCAGATCGGAGGTGAGGCTCGTGTCCCGCGGACCGGTGCTCGCGGTCTTCGGCTGCACGCAGGCGCCCGAGGGGATCATGGATCAGGTCCCGGTCGTCCTGGTGCTGCGCTCCTTCACCCTGGCTCGGGATCCCGAGCAACCGATCGATCTCGTGGTGACCGGGCGCGCCCTGCTCGACCGGCTCGCCCGAATGGGGATCGTCAGCCTCCGCCTCGAGACGCCGGAGAACGAGGTCACCGCCGCCTGGGCCGGGATCCTGCCGCCCGCCGGCGGTTGGAGCCCGCTGGGCGCGGTCGACGGCGCCTCGCTCGCCCGGGTCGCCGAGGCCGGTATGCGCAGGATCGCCGACGCACTTCCCGACGCGCCGGGCGAGGCGCTCGTAGGCCGGGTGCGGCGCGAGGTCTGGGGGAGCGAGATCGCCCCCGGGATTCCCGCCGCCGCCGCGTTCGCCGCGGAGGCGATGGGGTTCCTCCGCTCGCCGGATCCGGGCGGCGCCGAGGCGCCCGTGCGCCTCAGCGCCACGTTGACCTGGAGACGCCTCGCGACGCCGCGCGGCGACGTGCTGATCCGCACGCTGCTGGGCTGAACCCGTGCGCCGCTGGGACGCACAGGGATCGTGGGATAGGATGATGTGGTTCTAGCGAAGGAGAATCGCCATATGTCCCAGGTGAACGGCATCATCGACCCGCCCATCGACGACCTGCTCGAGAAGGTGGAGTCGAAGTACGCCCTGGTGATCTTCGCTTCGCAGCGCGCGCGGCAGATCAACGATTACTACACCGATCTGCACGACGGCAACCTCTTCGACAACGTCGGCCCGCTGGTCGACGCATCCGTCGACGACAAGCCGCTGACGACCGCGCTGCACGAGATCGTCGAGGGCAAGCTCGTCATGACCCCGCGCGCGCCGGAGTCGGCGGAGACCGCGCTCGAGGGCGCCGAGCTCGCGGCGGCCATCGAGCCGACCGATCCCGCGCTCGAGGAGAACGCGGAGTAACACACCCGTCCGTGTCGGAGGCGTCGGATAGCCTGATTCGTAGTCAGGCATCCGGCGCCTTCTTCATGCCGGGCCGCACCCGTACAGCCTGAAGGAGACCTGCGGATGACGCTGCGACAGTTCACCTCGGAATCGGTGACCGAGGGCCACCCCGACAAGATCTGCGACCGGATCAGCGATTCGATCCTGGACGCGATCCTCGCGGAGGATCCGGCGGCGCGCGTCGCCGTCGAGACCCTGGCGACGACCGGCCTCGTCCACGTCGCTGGCGAGGTCCGCACCGAGGCCTATGTGGAGATCCCGCAGATCGTGCGCGAGGCGATCCGCGAGGTCGGATACACCTCCAGCGAGATGGGCTTCGATGCCGCCTCCTGCGGCGTCTCGGTCTCGATCGGCCAGCAGTCGCCCGACATCGCGAGCGGCGTCGACGCCTCGCTCGAGGTGCGGGAGGGCGCCGAGGCCGATCCGCTCAGCCTGCAGGGAGCCGGAGATCAGGGCATCATGTTCGGCTACGCGACCGACGAGACGCCCGAGCTCCACCCGCTGCCGAGCTGGCTGGCGCACCGCCTCGCCGAGCGGCTCACGGAGGTCCGCAAGAGCGGGGTGCTGCCCTACCTGCGCCCCGACGGCAAGACGCAGGTCACCGTCGGCTATGACGGCGACCGCGCGGTGAGCATCGAGGCCGTCGTCGTCTCCACGCAGCACGCCGGCGGCGTCTCGCAAGCCGAGCTCCGCGACGGGATCGAGCGCGAGGTCATCCGTCCGACGCTCGACCGGGTCGAGCTGGCGAGCTCCGGCGCCGAGCTGTTCATCAATCCGGCCGGCCCCTTCGTCGTCGGCGGACCCATGGGCGACGCCGGTCTCACCGGCCGCAAGATCATCATCGACACCTACGGCGGCGCGAGCCGTCACGGCGGCGGCGCCTTCAGCGGCAAGGATCCCTCGAAGGTGGATCGATCAGCGGCCTACGCGATGCGCTGGGTCGCGAAGCACGTGGTCGCCGCCGGGCTCGCCCGGCGTGCCGAGCTGCAGGTGGCCTACGCGATCGGACGCGCGCACCCGGTGGGGCTGTACGTCGAGACCTTCGGCACCGAGGCCGTTCCGCTCGATCGCATCGAGGCCGCGGTACGCGCGGTGTTCGACCTGCGCCCGCTCGCGATCATCCGAGACCTCGACCTGATCCGCCCGATCTACGCGCAGACCAGCGCCTACGGCCATTTCGGCCGCGAGCTGCCGGAGTTCACCTGGGAGGCGACCCCGCGGGTGGCCGAGCTGCGCGCCGCCGCCGGGCTCTGAGCAAAGCCGAGACCGAGGTGCCGGAGTTCGTCGCCGAACGGCCGGGCGAGCGGCGGGTCGCCCGCGTGCTGCTCGACTCGTCGCTGCCGCAGCTCGACCACCTCTTCGACTACGCGGTGCCCGAGGATCTCGCGGCCGAGCTGCAGCTCGGTCAGCGTGTGCGGGTGCCGTTCCGGTCGCAGTCGCGGCACAGCCACGGCTATGTGATCGAGTTCGCCGAACGCAGCGATTTCGCTGGCTCGCTGCAGCCGATCGCCGAGATCGTGGGCCCGGTGCCGCAGCTCGCGCCGGAGGTCTGGCGACTCGCCAGAGCGGTCGCGGATCGCGCCGGAGGGTCGGCCGGGGACATCCTGCGCCTCGCCATCCCGCAGCGGATGGTGCGGGTCGAGAAGGCGCACCTGGCCGCAGCGGAGACCGGGGCCGGGCAGCCGGGTCCGGGCCTCGGCGACGATGAGCACGAGCTTGCCCAGCTGCTGGTCGGTGGGGCGCGACTCTGCGTCACCGTGTCGCACGGACCGGAGCGTCTCGGTACGGGCGAATGGGTCGGCGGCTACGCCGTGCGCCTCGCACGCGCGGCGCTCGCCGTGTTCGCCACCGGGCGCAGCGTGATCGTCGTGACGCCGGACTACCGCGATCTCGACCAGTTGCGCGACGCCTTCGAATCGCTGGGCCATACCGACGTGGTGCGGGTCGACGCGCGCCAGTCGAACGGGGAGCGCTACGCGAATTTCCTGCGCGCGCGCGATGACCGGCCGCGCGTGATCCTCGGCAACCGCTCAGCCGTCTACGCGCCGGCGCACCGCCTCGGCGCGATCCTCGTCTGGGATGACGGCGATCCGCTGCTGGCGGAACCGCTCGCCCCCTATGCGCACGCCCGGGACGCGGCGCTGATGCGCGCCGAGCAGTCGGGGGCCGGCCTCTGCTTCGCCGCCCACTCCCGGAGCGCGGAGGTCCAGCGGCTGGTCGACATCGGGTATGTGCAGGCCGAGCGGCATCCGGCGCGGCGCACACGGGTCGTGCACGCGGACGCCTCGGTGGCGCCGGATGCGTTCGCCGGGCGCCTCCCCGAGTTCGCCGCGCGCGCCATACGCGAAGGGCTGCGGCGAGGGCCGGTGCTGGTGCAGGTGGCGACCCCGGGCTACGCGCCCGTCGCGGTGTGCCTCGACTGCGGCGAGCTGGCCCGATGCCGCGCATGCGGCGGCCCGATCGGATTCCGCTCGGTCGGAGCGGCCGCCTGCCGGTGGTGCGGCACGAGCGCGACCGCCTGGTCCTGCTCGGAGTGCGGCGGGCGCCGGCTCGAGCGGCGGGGGATGGGCTCCCAGCGCACGGTCGAGCAGTTCGAGCAGCAGTTCAGCGGCGCGAGAGTCGTACTGAGCGACGGCGAGCACCCGCACGAACGGCTGGACTCCCGTCCCGCGCTGGTCGTCGCGACGCGCGGGGCCGAGCCCATCGCCGCGG
>CAMFIY010000057.1 GCA_945952575.1 uncultured Leucobacter sp. | reverse complement strand
GATTCATGAGCGTCTCGTGGGCTCGGAGATGTGTATAAGAGACAGGCGAGACCCCGCTCGGCCAGGGGCCGTCTCGGGAGCGGTTCGTCGCCCGCTCCCGGCTCCTCGCGGCGCTCAGCGGGGCGACGATCATCCCCGAGGCTTCGGCCCGCTCGGGGTCGCTGCTGGTCGCGGCGCGCGCGTTCGAGCTCGGCCGGGCCGTCGGCGCGGTTCCCGGGCCGGTCACCTCAGCGTCGTCGGCGGGCTGTCACCGGCTCATGCGGGAAGGCATCGCCGAGACCGTCACCCGCGCCGGCGAGGTCGCCGAGCTCATGGACCCGTCGCCGTTCCCGCTCGCCCCGGCCTATCAGCAGGTCGCCCGCCGCGCCGCGCCCGATCACAGCCGCGCCGCACGCCGACTCGCACTCTGACCCACCTCTCTGCCTCCCGTCTACTCGGGCGGCTGTTCGTTCATCCACTCGATAGGAGAACTTTGCCGATGTCGAAGCGTGCCCGCTCGAAGACCGACCCGACTGCCGTGGTGATGGTGCGAATCGTCGTCGCTGAGGACGGCACCTTGTCGGTGACCGTGGACGGGGCGCCGTATCTGCCGCCGGAGTTCTCGCCGCCGTGGCGGCGCTCCGCCTACCCGCACATCGTGGACGCCATCAGCCAGCACACCGGCCAGACCCTTCGCGTCGATGTCATCGAGATCGACGGACGAGTCATCACCGACTACCGCACCCCACCCAAACCCAGACCTGTGAGCCTCGACCCTGTCGCGGCTCCGGTCGTAGCGGCCGCGCAGCCGTCAGCACCGCAGCCCGCCGCGCCCGTGGAGGCGGTGCCACGGTTTGCGCAGCTCGCGGGCAGCGGCTTCGTTCCCGGTGAGGATGTCGCGGTCGCGGTCATCATCTCCCACACCGAGACCGCACCGAACGGGATCGCCCGTGCCCTGATCGACTCCCGGTATCTTGCGGCGTGCCCGACGGGCGAGGCGATCCTCGTGGGCCGCATCTCCGGCACCCTCGTGCTCGGGCGGCCCGAGTGAGCGGGCAGCTCCGCCCGACCGGGTCGATGGGCGACGAACTCACCAACGCCGCACTCGTCGCCCTCGCCGCCCTCGGCGTCGCAGCGGTGCTGCTCCGGGTCGCGGGCAGCATCGCCGTGTTCCTCACCGGCACCCCGCAACCCGAAGCCGGCCTCGGCGCCGGCGCAGCCGTGCTCCTGAACCCCGGCGACCCCGCCACCGCGCTCGGCGCGCCCGGCCTCAACATGGTCGCCTACTGGATCGTCGCGGGGCTCCTCATCACAGGCAGTGGTGTCGGGGGCTGGTGGGTGTGGTCCGCGATCCGGCACCACACCCGACAGCAGGCGCTCGACCCGTACCGGATCGTCGGTGTCGCGACCCGCCGCGAGGTCGCACGGGCAGGCTCCATCAAGGCGCTCCTCGCCCGCGCAGGGAACCTGCGTCCTTCCCTGGAACATCCCGAGCCCGTGGAGGTCGGCTACCGGATCGGCAGCTCGCGCGGGGTCGAGGTGTGGGCGTCCGTCGAGGACTCGATGCTGCTCATCGGACCACCCCGCTCCGGCAAGGGCGTGCACATCGTGATCAACTCGATCCTCTCCGCACCCGGCGCGGTCATCACGACGAGCACCCGCCCCGACAACGTGACCGCCACGATCAAGGCCAGGCAGCGGGTAGGGCCGGTCGCGGTGTTCGACCCGCAGCACCTTGCAGACGGCATTCCCGCCGGGTTGCGCTGGTCACCCGTGCGCGGCTGTAGCGATCCGCTGACTGCGATGATCCGTGCCTCTGGGCTCGCCTCGGCGACGGGGCTGGGGAAGGGCGGGGTCGAGGGCGGCGACTTCTGGGAGGCGAAGACGAGGGTCGCGTTGCAATGCCTCCTCCACGCGGCAGCCCTCGACGGCCGGCAGCCCGCTGATCTGTTCCGGTGGACGCTCGACCCCGCCGCGGCCGGGGATGCCGTATCGATCCTCGCCGCCCACCCGATGGCTGCCGGCGGGTGGGCCGAGGCGCTGCAGGCGATGCTCGAATCCGACCCGCGCACGATGGACTCGATCTGGCAGGGCGTCTCCCTCGCCCTCTCCGCGCTCGCCGACCCGCGCGTACTCGACGCCGTAAGCCCAGACCCCGACGAGGTGTTCGACCCCGAGACCTTCCTCAAGCAGAAGGGCACCCTCTATCTCCTCGCGACCGCTGCCGGGGCAAACAACAGCGCACCGCTGGTCGCGGCGCTCATCGAGGATGTGGTCGAGGCTGCCCGCCGGCTTGCGGCAGGCAGCCCGGGCGCGCGTCTCGACCCGCCCCTGTTGCTCGCGCTCGACGAGGTGGCGAACTTGTCGCCGTTGCCGTCCTTGCCGACGCTCATGGCTGAGGGTGGCGGGTCGGGGATCACGACCATGCCCGTTCTGCAATCGCTCGCGCAGGCGCGGGAGAAGTGGTCGGAGAACGCGGCGTCGGCGATCTGGGATGCCGCGATCGTGAAGATCATCCTCGGCGGTGCCTCGAACTCGAAAGACCTCCAAGACCTGAGCACCCTGATCGGGGAGCGCGACGAGATCACCGACTCCACCACCGTCGGCGATCACGGCTCACGCTCCGCGCAACGCTCGATCCGCCGAGTGCCCGTCATGCCGCCCGACGTGATCCGCCGCTTCCCGTTCGGCACCGGCCTCGTGCTGCTGCGCTCCGCACCACCGATCGTCGCGCGCCTCCGCCGGTGGACCGAACGCGCCGACGCGAAGCAACTCACGAAGGATCGGGCAGAAGTCGAGGCCCAGCTCCACCACCGTCAGGCCCCAGGCCCGGCGGGAGCACCTGCCGAGTAGAGGCGGCACACCGGGTGCCGCAATGAGCGAGGAGGTCGTGACGATGGAGATCCGTTCAGAGCCGTCGATCCGAGGGTTTCTGTCCCGAACGCCGGAGCAGAAGTCGAAGCCGGGAGAGGTCTTCCTGCTGGTCGCGCAGATCGGGCAGAAGTTCCGTCGCCGCGAGGAAGACGGCACCTTCACCCTCATCGGTTCCGCATACATCGACCTGATCATGATCGGCGACAAGGCCGAGGAGGCCTTCGCGGATTTTGTCAAGGGCGATGATGTCGTGGCGATCGGCGAGTTCACGAAGCGACAGTACGAGCAGGACGGGCAGCGAATCGAGCGCCCTCAGTTCCGCGCCTCCCGGCTCCTCTTCGATACCTCCCGTGCCCGATACGCCGTCGAGCGCACCCCGCGCCAGCTCGCACCAAAGACGCTCACGGCGGCGGAGGTTACGGCGGTGGAGTTCCGCTCGCCCGAGCCTCGGCGTGCGAGCGGACTGGGGAGGTGAACACGATGACCGATGAGTCGACGCAACCGGACCCAGAGGCCGAAGTCGAGATCGAGGACATCGACCTGTACGACGAGCTCATGGCCGGAATGGCGCTTCCCGAGCCGCCGCGTCCGATCAACTGGAATCTCCTGACCGCCGGAGACGCCGAGGCAGAGTGGCTGGCGCTGAACCAGTGGGTGGACTGGCTGCGGAAGACCTACGGGCTGCCCGCCTCTGTCGTGCCGCCGTTCTGGCACCGTCATCCCGAACTCGTCCTCGAACTGTCGGCGCTGCACCTGCACTGGTGCGCAAGCTACGACCCCGAGCAGTCCGCGTCCGGGCCGATTGCCTGGCATACGGACTTCGCAGCGGCACGCGACCGGCTCCGCGAATGGGTCGTCACCTCCGGCACTCGGCTCGATCGCGACCGTCCGACACGGCAGACGGCCTGGCCCGGCGAGAAACCGCAACCGCCGCTCGAGGACGAGACGATCCCGAACCGGACCGAGGATTTCGTCGCGTTCGTCGCCGCCGACGTGCAGGCACGTCAGGACATCGAGGATGCGTTCGGCCGAGCGCGACGGGCGAGCGACCATGCCCACGGCGATTGAGGCCGTCGAACCTCTCTGGAACTCGCAAGAGGCGGCGGAGTTCCTGAACGTCTCGCAGGCCACGCTCTCTCGCTGGCGGCGAGAGCACGAGGGCCCTCCGTTCGTGCAGGTCGGTGGCATCGCCCGCTACAACCCGCCCACCGTGCGAGCCTGGGTGCTGGAACGCGAGGGCACGCATGGCTGATCCGCGCAACCACAAGATGCCCCCGATCGGGGTGAAGCTCTCCACGAGCATCGAGAGCCGCGGCAGCGGCTACCTCGCGCGCGTGCGCTGGACCGACCCGCAGACCAAGAAACGGCCCAGCCGATCCGAGTTCGTCGAAACCCCGGAAGAGGCGGAAGCGTTCTTCGAGAAGCTGCAGCAGGCGACCGAGACCGGCGCGAACATCCTCATCACGTTCGCCGACTATGTGGAGTCCATCGGCGAGCGCTGGCAGCGCGGCCTCGACCCGACTTCAACAGCTTCCGGCTACGAGATCAGCCTCCGGCTACGAGTGGTTCCCGCGCTCGGGCATCTGCAAGTCAGCCGCATCTCCACCGGCCTGATCGACCGCACCATCGATCAGTGGGAGACCGAGTTCGGGCCGTCAACGATCAAGACCTCGATCGCGGCTCTCGTGCGCGTACTCGACGTGGCGGTGCGCGACGAGGTGATCCCGTCGAACCCTGCCAAGAATCGCGCTCGCCGCACGCTCAGTCAGCAGTCGGCGCTGTCGCCCGGCTCTCTGCGAGCCCTCGCCGTCCCGGACATGGAGACGCTGAACAAGATCTCCGATGCGTGCGCTGAGGTGCATCAGAGCTATTCGGATCACGTCATGCTCTGCGCCATGCTCTGCGCTCGCGGTTCCGAAGTCGCCGGACTCGAAGTCGGCGACATCGACTGGGTGAATCGCATCGTGGAGATCGAGCGGCAGATCTACCCCGGCAAGGGCGGCCTCGTCACGAAGCAGACCAAGGGCCGCAAGGAACGCTACGTGCCGATACTCGACCCGCTCGAACCCATCCTCATCCGCCTCTCAGCAGGGAAGGAACCTGGCGATCCTCTGCTACGCGGCCCTCGGGGTGGGGTGCTCACCACTGCCACCGTGCGCGACGCAACGAAGTGGGATGAACTCGTGACGAACCTCGGCCTGCCGAACCTCACCCGCCACGGCCTCCGGCACACCGGAGCCACCTGGCTCGCGGATGCCGGCGTGCCGCTTCATGTGCTCCAGCGCATCCTCGGCCATGCCTCCATCGAAACGACCAAGGGCTATCTGCACCCCGACCACCGGCACCTGAGCGAAGCTGCGACGCTCGCCAACCAGTACTTCGCCAGCCCATCGAAGAGGAAGGAGACCACCGAGAAACCCCGCGGGCGACAGCTCTAGATACTCCTGCGCCAGCATCCTGGTTCGGGAAGGGCCGGGAGCATCATGCTGCCCGGATTTTGGCCCACTAGATTTCCACTTTTTGGCCCACTAGCTTGCTAGACAGGCCGGAACGAGCAGCGATCACGAGCGGGTCCTAGACCC
This sequence comes from uncultured Leucobacter sp., assembly GCA_945952575.1. Taxonomy (GTDB): domain Bacteria; phylum Actinomycetota; class Actinomycetes; order Actinomycetales; family Microbacteriaceae; genus Leucobacter. The sequence goes on along the minus strand of CAMFIY010000057.1, from coordinate 5,837 downwards.
GATCTTGGACCCATTCCGAAGCCCGGCGAAGGTCACCAGAAACGAAGGAAGCCCTGACGAGAAATAGCTTCTCATCAGGGCTTTTTCGTCGGGATGACAGGATTTGAACCTGCGACCCCCTGACCCCCAGTCAGGTGCGCTACCAAGCTGCGCCACATCCCGTTATTCAGTTGATTTGGACCGAGGAAAGCTCTACTGCACTTAACCCCCAGTCAAGTGCGCTACCAAGCTGCGCCACAGCCCGCTGTCGCTCCGGCAAGCCGAGGCAACCCCTCTATCTTAGTCACATTTTGCGACGCGGCTCGCACCGACCGCAGCACCCGAAGCTGAGCATCCACCGGGCATGTTTGAGCTTGCCGCGCCTACTGGTGTACACATGTACATGTACAGATGTTCGCGAAGACGAACCCGACGAGCAGAGGGGAGGGGCGAGTTTGGGATCCACCTCACCCGCACCCGGCAAGCGCGACCCCGAGGGTCGGCGCCGGGCGATCCTGCACGCCGCGACCGAGATCATCGTCACCAAGGGCCCGGCGGCCCTGACGCACCGCGCCGTCGCCAGCCTCGCCGGCGTCGCCCTCGGCTCGACGACCCAGTACTTCGCCTCGATCGACGAGCTGCGCGAGGCCGCGCTCGCCGACCTCGCTCAGGAGATCGACCAGTCGCTCGCCGAGCTCGAAGCCTCGCTCGAGCCCGGTCGCGTCGCCGAGATCCTCGCCGCGAACGTCCACGGGTTCCTGCTCGACCGCCGCGCGGTGCACGCCGACATGGCGCTCATGGCCAGCGCGATGACCGAGCCGCGCCTCCGCGAGCTCGCCCTGCGCTGGACCGACCGCCTGATCGAGATCCTCGCCGTGCACCTGGGGGAGGAGCGCGCGACCGCCATCGCCCTCTACACCGACGGCGCCACCATGCACGCCGGCCTGCACGACGCCCCGCTCGGCGAGGCGGTGCTGCGCGCCGCGATCCAAGCCCTCATCGATTCCGACTTCAACCCACGATCCGAGAAGTGATCCACATGTCGACCCCGACGCACCACCCCGCACCCGGCACCCGCCCGAACCCCGTCGCCGAGCAGCCCTACAGCCGCGCTCGCCGCTGGGGCTCCCTCGCCGTGCTGATCGCCAGCCTCTTCGTCATCACCATGGACATGACGATCCTCAACATCGCCCTGCCCCAGATGTCGGCCGAGCTGCAACCCACCTCCGACCAGCAGCTCTGGATCATCGACGTCTACTCGCTGGTCCTCGCCGGCCTGCTCGTCTCCTTCGCCGCGATCGCCGACCGCTGGGGCCGCAAACGCATGCTCGTGCTCGGCTACATCCTCTTCGCCGTCGCCTCGCTGCTGGTCCTCGTCGCCGACACCTCCGAGGAGGTCATCGCCATCCGCGCGCTGCTCGGCATCGGCGGCGCCATGATCATGCCGACCACGCTCTCGCTGATCCGCGTCATCTTCACGAGCCCCCGCGAGCGCGCCACCGCGCTCAGCATCTGGGGCGCCGTCTCGGGCCTCGGCTCGGCGATCGGCCCGCTCGTGGGCGGCCTGCTGCTCGAGTACTTCTCCTGGCACGCGGCGTTCCTGATCAACGTGCCGCTCATGGTGCTGGCCATCGTCGCCGGAGTCTTCGTGCTCCCCGAATCCCGCGTGCCCGACCCCGGCCGCTGGGACTTCGTCGCCGCGATCCTCTCGCTCGTCGGCATGACCCTGGTCGTCTGGGCGATCAAGACCTTCGGCGCCGAGGCCAGCCTCCTCGTGCCCGAGGCGCTCGCCGCATTCGCCGTCGGCGCGGCCCTGCTCACCTGGTTCGGGATCCGCTGCCTGCGCAGCGACGCGCCACTGCTCGAGCTGAAGCTCTTCCGCAACCGGCCGTTCTCGGCCGGCATCATCGCCGCGCTCGGATCCACCTTCGCTCTGGGTGCGGCCCTGCTGCTGCTCGCGCAGTGGATGCAGCTGGTCGACGGCGCGACGCCCGTCGAAGCCGGCGTCCGGCTCTTCCCCGTCGCCATCGCCGGCGCCGTCGCCTCCCTCGCCGCACCCCCGCTCGCGCGCGTGATCGGTGCGCGGGCCGTGCTCGCCGGCGGCCTCGGCCTCGCCGGGCTCGGGATGCTGCTGATCGGCCTGCAGCCGGGCACGCTCGCGAACCTCACCGTGCTCATCTCGCTCGCGCTCGTCGGCGCGGGCATCGGATCCCTCGCGATCGCCTCGGCCCTGATCATGCACGGCTCGCCGGAAGACAAGGCGGGCAGCGCCGGCGCGCTCGAGGAGACCTCGTACGAGCTCGGTTCACTCCTCGGCGTCGCCATCCTCGGCAGCGTCGCGGCCCTGCTCTATCGCGCGGGCCTGCAGACCGCAGACGCGCTCCACGGGCTCAAGCCGGAGCTGCAGCGCGAGGTCGAGGACTCGCTCGGCGCCGCCGCGGCCGTGGCCGAGAAGCTGCAGATGCCCGAGCTCATCCAGCAGGCCGGCGTCGCGTTCACCGAGTCGATGCAGCTGACCGGTATCGTCGGCGGGGCGATCATGCTCGCCGTGGCCGCAGCGGTGTTCTTCCTCACGCCGAAGGGCACCGATATCAATTCGGTGAGCCACTAGCCCTCGGGTGCCGGGGCGGCCGCACGGTTCGGTACCCCGGTACCACGGGCTCGGTACCGGGGGAGGACGCGCCGCCCCGTAGCCCCGCCGTAGCGTGGAAGCAACACTTCAGCTCCATCGCTCGACGGAAGGACGCACCATGACGAGCACCGACAACACCACCATCGTGATCGACGCGGATCCCCGCACCGACTCCACGACCGCGCCCGCCGACCAGGCGCACACCGACGCGGGCTTCACCGGCTCGATGCCCCAGACCGCGCCGCAGCCGATGCCGACCGCGCAGGCCGCGCAGCACATCCCGGTCGCCCAGGCCCCCGCGGCGCCGGCGACTCAGGCGGACGGCGCCTTCGCGATCACGAGCTTCGTCATCGGCATCGCCTCGGTCGTGAGCAGCTGGACCTTCGTCGCCCCCATCATCGGCCTGGTGTTCGGGATCCTGGCGCTCCGCCGCAACACCAAGGAGCGCACCCTGGCGCTCTGGGGCGTCTGGCTGAACGGCGCCATGCTCGTCTTCACCGTCATCTTCGGCATGATCGCCGTGGCGGCGGTAGGCTTCAGCTTCCTCGCGAGCATCCCGTTCTGGGGGAACTGAGTCTCACAGACGGACACGCAGGCTGCGGCACCGGGTGATTCACCCGGTGCCGCAGCCGTTCATCGTGCCCGCAGCGCGGGGAAGACGTGCTCGGTGTTGAGCGGAGCGAGGTCCGCGCGATCCGACGAGGGATCCACCCATTCGAGATGCTCGATCTCGGAGCTGGCAACCACCCCGTCGATGTAGGGATGCTCGAATACACGGGCGACCACGTCACGTCCCGGCTCGTTCGCGGCCGCCGCCCGGAACTCGCCGAGGGATCGGAGGAGCGCCGGATCGAGCGCCGCGCCGAGCTCTTCCGCGAACTCGCGGATCGCCGTCTGCTCGGCGGTCTCGCCGGGTTCGGGTTTGCCGCCGGGCAGCATCAGCATCGCGGTGCCGCGCTTGCGCACGTTGAGCACGCGGCCGCCGGCGTCGCGCATGACGACGGCGCTGACGACGATGTCGCCGCCCGTCACCTCACTTGCCTTCGCGGGCCGCGAGCAGATCCCGGATCTCGGCGAGCAGCTCGGTCTCGCTGGCAGCGGTCTCCACCTCGGCCTCGGAGGGCTTGTGCCCGTGCTTGCGCACGTACAGCTGCTCGTTCAGCTTGTTCATCGGCGTGATGATGAGGAAGTAGATGACGATGGCGATCAGCAGGAAGTTGATGATCGCTGCGAGGACCGAGCCGACGCCGAGGGAGACCGGGCCGAGCTGCCAGACCGCCTTGTTGATCTCGTCGGCGTTGAAGATCGCCGCGATGATCGGGTTGAAGATGCCGTCGACGAGGGCGTTGACGATCGCGGTGAACGCGCCGCCGATGATCACGGCGACCGCCAGCTCGATGACGTTGCCGCGCATGATGAACTCTCTGAACCCCTTCATCGGGTCCCCCTTCCGTTCCCGCCCCGCCGTGTGCGGGGCGACTCCTCAAATCTACTGAGGATCGTCGCTCCGCACGCGGTCGGCGGCTCAGGCGGCCGCGAGCCGGCGGCTGTGGCTCACGCGGTGACCCACCCAGAATCCGAGCGCGATCAGGCCGGAGAGCGCCACGCCCGCGAGCCAGGGGAAGGTGCTCGGCGCGATCGAGGCGGTCGCGTGCGCGAGGGTGCCCGCGCCCGCATCCACCTTGTCGCTGCCGGTGGCGAGGGCGTCCGCCCCGGTCGCGAGCTCTCCGGATCCCTCGGCGAGCTGCGTCGCGCCGTCGCTGAGGGTCACGGTGCCGCTGCTCAGCGCGGTCAGGCCGGAGGCGAGATCGCCCGCGCCGTCGTCGAGCCTGTTCGCGCCGGCGGCGAGTGCGCCGGCCCCCGCCGTCAGCGTGCCGACGCCGGCGCTGAGCTTCTGCGTGCCGTGATCCAGGCGCCGGACGCCGACGTTCAGATCTCCGGCACCGGCGCTCAGCTTCGTCGCCCCGGCCTCGAGGATCCCCGCACCGTCGGCGATCTTGGCGCTGCCTGCAGCGACCGATTGCGCGCCGGCGGAGACCTTCCGCGCCCCCGCACCCGCGGCGATCACGCCGTTCGCGAGCCTGGTGATCCCGGATTCGATCCCGGGGCCCTTGGCCGCCAGCTGGGCGACCGCGTCCTTGAGCGCGGGGGTCTGCTTCGAGCTGTCGCCGATGTTGACCGCGCCGTTGAGCTGGGCGACGGCTGCGTCGATCTTGCCGACCCCGCCGGAGACGGTGAGCAGGTCGCAGGCGACTTTGCCGTTCGCGGCCGCGAGCGGATGATCGCCCGGCACGCAGGCCGGCGCCAGCCCGCCCTGGACGAAGAGGAGCTGCTTGAGCTGGCCGATCGCGGCCTGCGAGGCGCCGGCGTTGCTCGGATCCGTCGATGCGAGCAGCTGGATGATCTGCTGGATGGCGGGCGATGCGGAGTTCGCGTTCACCCCCTGGAGGCCCTGCACGCTGCCCTGCAGACTCTGCACGCCCGCAGCGAGTTGGGTCATCCCGGCGTTCAGCGCGGCGGTCTTGTCGCCGAAGCCCGCGATGTCCGCTTTTCCGGCACGGGCTGCGGGCACTCCGGCTGCGACCTTGACCGCCAGCTCCTTCGCGCCCGCCGCCAGTTCCTTCGATCCCGCCGCGAGCGAACCGGCGCCCTCGGCGAGGTCGCCCGAGCCTCCGGCGAGCACCCCTGAGCCCGCGGTCAGCTTGTCAGCGCCGGTCGTGAGCCTGCCCGCGCCCGCTGCCGCCTCGTAGATGCCGCCGGCCAGCTTGTCCGCCCCCGCCGACACCTTCACGGCTCCGGCCGACGCCGATGCCACTCCGGTCGCGAGTCTGTCGGCACCGGCGCTCGCGTCCTCGGCCCCGGCGCTCAACTTCTCCGCTCCGGCCGCGAGGTCGGTGGCCCCGCTCTGCACCTGGCGCGTGCCGGAGGCGAGTTGCTCCGCCCCGCGGCTGGCCTGATCCGTGCCCGCGGCGAGTTGACCGGCTCCTCCCGCGACGCCCGAGTGTGTGAGGAAGAACAGCACGGTCATCGCGAGGAGCAGCACCGCCAGGATCACCGCGGTGATCCGCATTCCGGCGCCGTGGGTATGAGGGACAGAACTCGTCATTGAGCACTCCAGTGAGATCGGGCCCGCGTGCGTCTCCCCGTTGAATCCCCACAACCTCGGGCATTCCGGCTCCAGTCTGGGCGGGCCGGACTCCGTCTCAAACATGCTTGCGGTCGCCTC
>CAMFIY010000056.1 GCA_945952575.1 uncultured Leucobacter sp. | reverse complement strand
GCTTCACCCCGATGAACGCGAGGATCACGGCGATCCCGTACTTGAGGTAGACGAGGCGTTCGAGCAGACCGCCGAGGAGGAAGTAGAGCTGGCGCAGACCCATCAGTGCGAACACGTTGGCGGTGAAGACGATGAACGGGCTCTGCGTGATGCCGAAGATCGCCGGGATGGAGTCGAGTGCGAAGAGCAGGTCGGTCGTGCCGAGCGACACGAGCACGATCAGGAACGGCGTCCACATCCGCCTGCCGTCCACCACGGTGCGCAGCTTGCCGCCGTCGAAGTCGTCGCTGATCGGCACGACCTTCTTCAGCTGCCGGACGACCCAGCTGTCGCCGGTGTCCCCGCCGTCGTCGTGGCGCACCTGCTGCGCCGCCGTCCACACGAGCCAGGCGCCGAAGAGGTAGAAGATCCAGCTGAAGTTCTCGATGAGCGCCGCGCCGAGGATGATGAAGACTCCGCGGAAGATCAGAGCGAGCACGATCCCGATCATGAGCGCCCGCTGCTGGTAGGCGTGCGGCACGGCGAATCGTCCGAGGATCAGGACGAACACGAAGAGGTTGTCGATGCTGAGGCTGTACTCGGTGAGCCAGCCCGCGAGGAACTCGCTGCCGTGCTGAGCGTCGCCGATGACGAAGAGCGCTCCCGCGAAGAGCAGCGCGAGCAGGACGTAGAAGCCCACCCACAGGCTGGCTTCGCGCATCGACGGGACGTGCGGACGGCGGACGATGAGCAGCAGGTCGACGATCAGGATGCCGACGAGCAGCACCATCGATCCGATCTCGAACCAGAGCGGGATTCCAGGGGCCACGGAGGTCTCTTTCGATATGGCGCGGGGTGCGCGAATGCATCGAAAGTCTCTTCCCGCACGACCGCACGGGCCTGCTCGGCCATCGCAGCGCATGCGCGCCCGCACCGGCCGCACTGCGAAGTGCGGCGTCCTGACGACACGGGCGAAGTGGAATACTCCCCTTCTCAGCCCCCAGTCTAGCCGGCCCAGCCGATACCCGGGTACCGTTCGCTAGCATGGAACGCGTCGCGAACCACGAAAGGATGCCCGTGAACGAGCACCCCTCCGCACCTGTCCGCACTCGCCGCAACGGCCCCGGCGCTGCCTCCCGCACCCTGGCGGGCTTCATCTTCGCCAGTCGCTGGCTGCAGGCGCCGCTGTATCTCGGCCTGATCATCGCCCAGGCCATCTACGTGGTGCTCTTCTTCGTGGAACTCATCCACCTGTTCGAGAAGATCATCGATACCGGCGAGGTCAACGAGACCGACGTGATGCTCAGCGTGCTCGCGCTCATCGACATCGTCATGATCGCGAACCTCCTGATCATGGTGATCATCGGCGGCTACGAGACCTTCGTCTCGAAGATCCGCGTCAACGGCCATCACGACGAGCCCGACTGGCTCTCGCACGTCAATGCGAACCTGCTCAAGGTCAAGCTCGCGATCTCGATCATCTCCATCTCGTCGATCCATCTGCTGAAGACCTTCATCGAGGTCGGCAGGATGGAGAAGGGGCTGGTCACGGCCGGAGGCAAGACCATCTACTCGAACGATGGCGTGATGTGGGAGGTCGTCATCCACCTCGCGTTCATCGTCTCGGCGCTCGCACTGGCCTGGATCGACCGGATGAGCAAGGATCCGGAGGAGAAGCGCCACGGCTCGCAGGATCACGAGCCGCTTCCGGTCGCACCGGTCCCGGTGACCGTGCCCGCGGCCGTACCGCCTTCGGCCGCATCCGCGGTCGACGCCGACGGCTACGTCACCATCCGTGTGCCCGCGGGATCCAGCCTTCCGGCCGGAGCCGAGGTCGTCGGGCGCTGACGGGTCGAGAACCGGCAGGAGGATCCACGGATGGAGGAGCTCGTATGACGCGTGTCGCTCTGGTGCAGATCGCCAGCCCGGACCACGAACCCCCGCACACGCGGATCGATCGGGCGGAACGCCTGCTGCGCAGCCACGCAGGCGTGGACCTCTACGTCCTGCCCGAGATCTGGGCCGCCGGCTACTTCTCCTTCACCCAGTACGCAGAACGCGCGGAGACCCTCGACGGCCCCACCGTGTCCATGTGCCGCAACGTCGCGCAGGACCTGCACGCCTGGATACACATCGGCAGCATCGTCGAGCGCGACGAACAGGGCCGGCTGCACAACACCACCGTGCTGATCGACCCCTCCGGGAGCATCGCGCAGGTCTACCGCAAGATCCACGTCTTCGGCTACCAGTCGCTCGAGGCCGAGCTGCTCACCCCCGGCGATACCCTCAGCGTGGTCGACAGCGGCATCGGCCGCCTGGGCAGCATCACCTGCTACGACCTGCGCTTCCCCGGCCTCTGGCAAGAGCTCAGCGTGCGCGGCGCCGAAGCGGTCGCGATCCCGGCGGCCTGGCCCGCGGCGAGGCGGGAGCACTGGAGACTCCTCACCCAGGCGCGCGCGGTCGAGCATCAGGTGTACATCATCGCGGTGAACTCCCCCGGCACCCAGCACGGTGTCGAACTCGGCGGGTGCAGCCGCGTCGTGGATCCCTCCGGGATCGTGCTCGGCGAGTGCAGTGCGGAGAACGAGGAAGTGCTCGTGATCGATCTCGATCCGGGCCGCGTGGCCGAGGTCCGGGCCGAGTTCCCCGTGATCGCCGACCGACTCGACGACTACACCACACTCCCCGACCAGAACGGTGCCCGGTGAAGATCCGGACTCCCCGGCCGCCAACCGCGACAGCCGGGCCGAGATCCTAGTCTGGACGAATGGCGCACTCCCACTCGCATGAACACGTGCCGAGCAGCGCGGTCAGGACCCCGCTGCGAGTGAGGCTGATCACCGCCGGCCTGCTGGTGCTGGTCGCGGCGGCGACGGCGCTCGGCCTGCTCCGGCTCTGGCCGGACTATGCGAAGGTAGCGCAGGTCGCCGGGCAAGCCCAGTTCGCCGTCGACGGAGCGACCTTCGCGGAGGGCGAGGTGCTGAGCGTCGAGGAGGGCTGCACGACGCCGACGTCCGCGGGCGGCGGATCCGACGGTTCGGGTCAGCCCGCGAACGGGGCAGGCGCCCCGCGGCAGAGCGCCTGCCAGACCGTCAGCGTCGGAATCCGGACCGGCCCCGATCGAGGTCGACTCGTCGATATCCCTGCGCGCGGCTCGCTCGCCGCCTCGGGACTGCAACCCGGCGATCGCGTCGAGCTGATCGGCTACCCACAGCAGATGTCGGGAGTCGGCACGGAGGCCGGCGAGCCGGGGACCGACTATCGGATCACCCGGAGCTACGACATCTCCGGGATCTTCCGTCATCTTCCGCTCGCAGTCCTGGCACTGCTCTTCGCCGCGGTGGTGGTGATCGTCGGCCGGCTTCGAGGCCTGCTCGCCCTGGTCGCCCTGGGGATCAGCGCGGGCGTGCTGCTGGCGTTCGTCCTCCCCGCGCTCGTAGCCGGCGAGCCGGGCCTGCCGGTCGGACTCGTCGGGTCGAGCGCGATCATGTTCGTCATCCTCTATCTAGTGCACGGGCCGAACATGCGCACGACCGCCGCGCTCATCGGGACGCTGTGCGGGATCCTCATCATGGCCGCGATCTCGTTCGCGTCAGTGCTGGCGACGCGCCTCAGCGGGATCGGTGACGAGGCGTCGGGCACGCTCTCGGCGATGACCTCGGGCGTCGACTTCCGCGGTCTGCTCACGTGCTCGATCATCATCGCCGGTCTGGGCGTGCTGAACGATGTCACGATCACGCAGTCCTCGGCGGTGTGGGAGCTCCGTGCGGCGGCGCCGGCGCTGCCTCGTCGTGAGATCTACCGCAGCGCCATGCGGATCGGCCGCGACCACATCGCATCCACCGTCTACACGGTGTTCTTCGCCTATGTCGGAGCGGCCCTGAGCGTCCTGATCCTGCTCTACCTCTACGACCGGCCGGTGCTGTCGCTGCTGACGCGGGAGGACATCGCCGTCGAGATCGTGCGCACCTTCTGCGGCAGCATCGGGCTGGTGCTCGCGGTGCCGATCACGACCTGGGTGGCGACGCTCTTCGCGACACCGGACGATCGGAGCCGGAGCGAGACCGAATCGCCCCTCCCGTATTCGGGCGTCGACGCCCATACTTTAACCATGACGCTCCCCGCCGACATCGCCGACTCTCACGCCAGGCTCGATGAGAACGATCGTCGGATCTGCAAGCTGCTCGCCGCCGAGATCACGCGCGGGTTGCCGGAAGCCGCGGGCCGCGTCTGGCACGCGCACCCGGTCTGGTTCCTCGGAGGCAACCCGATCGTCGGGTATCACCGGCTCAAGCACAATCTGCGCTTGATGTTCTGGAGCGGGCAGTCGTTCCCGACACCCGGGCTCGCCCCCGAGGGCAGCTTCCAGGCGGCCGAGGTCCGGTATGAGGATCCGAGCGAGGTCGACACCGGGCTGCTCGCGAAGTGGCTCGCAGAAGCGCGCGACATCCAGTGGGACTACGAGCACATCCGCACGAATCGGGGGCTCGTGAAACTGACCGCCTTCTAGCCGGATCCCGACCCGGGCGGAGCACCTCCCCGAGTCCAGGGCAGCAGCCTCGCACCAAACTGAACTATTGTTCAGATTTTTACCTCCACATATTGACTTTGTTTGAAACAAAGTCAGAATAGATCCTGCACACACGTTCGACTCCACACAACGACGTCACGGAGGATCCCCATGCAGACCGCAGGAGCACCCGCACCAGCAGGAACCGCCGAGGGCGACAGACTCGCCACAGGAAAACTCGGCACGCTCGACATCGTCTTCTTCGTCGTCTCGGCGGCGGCCCCCCTCACCGTCGCGGTGAGCTCGGCACCGCTCTCCTTCCTGATCGGCGGGATCGGCGCACCCGGCGCGATGCTCGCCAGCGGGGTCGTGCTGATTCTGTTCGCGATCGGCTTCACCGCGATGTCGCGCTTCGTCCGCAACACCGGCGCCTTCTACGCCTACGCCGCAGCCGGACTCGGAAAGCCTGTGGGCATCGGCATCGCGTTCGTCACGGTGATCGCCTACACCTTTCTCCTGATCGGCTTCTACGCACTGCTCGGCTTCTTCGCGAACATCACTTTCTCCCAGTTGTTCGGGATCGATCTGCACTGGGGCGTCTGGTCGGCCGTCTCCGTCCTGCTCATCGGCTTCCTCGGCTACCGTCGCATCGACGTCGGCGCCAAGGTGCTCGCGGTGCTGCTCACCGCAGAGGTGCTGATCCTCTTCCTCATCTCGGTCGCCGCCATCATCCAGAACAGCGGCGCGATCGCCGAAACCGCCGCAGCATCTTTCGATCCGAAGAACGTCTTCTTCGTGCCCGGCGCCAGCGTCCTGTTCGTCTTCGGTTTCGGCGCGTTCCTCGGTTTCGAAGGAACCGTGATCTACGCCGAGGAGGCGAAGCGACCGGAACGCACCGTGCCGCGGGCCACCTACATCGCGATCGCCTTCCTCGCCATCTTCTACGCGTTCACCTACTGGGCCCTCACCGTGGCATTCGGAGTCGACGGAATCATCGCGCTCGCGAACTCCGATCGGTTCGAAGAGATGATGTTCATCGCGGGCGACAAGACGCTCGGCGCCTGGGCGGGAGCCGTCATGCAGGTGCTCATCATCACGAGCTTCTTCGCCTGCGCACTCGCCTTCCACAACGCATGCGCCCGATACGTGTTCTCACTGGGGCGAGAGCGCCTGCTGCCCGCCGCCTTCGCCAGGACTCACCCTCGGATGAGCTCCCCTCACGTTGCGAGCATCGTGCTCTCGGCTCTCAGCCTGCTCGTCATGACCGGCGGCGCACTTTCCGGAACCGATCCCTACATGGGACTCAGTCTGTGGACCTATGCGGTCGGTGTCGCGGGCCTCGTCTTCGCACAGGGCGTCGCAGCGGTCTCGGTCATCGGCTTCTTCTGGAAGGATCGGCGCGGCTACGGGGTCGGGCGCGTCGTCGTCGCCCCCGTTCTCGGCGCGCTCGGCCTGCTCGCGTCGTTCACGATCATCATCACCCACTTCGACCTCGTGTCCGGGGCTGAGGGGCCGATCAACTGGGTCATGATCGCTTCGGTGCCGCTCGAATTTGTCCTCGGCATCATCGTCGGTCTCGTGATCCGAAGGCGCGCGCCGCAGCACTACGCCGCCCTGACCCAGTCGGTTACCGTGGTTCCGGTGGACACCGAGCCCGCCGTCGAGACCGAGGGAGCACTGGATCGATGACCAGGAAGAGCCAGTTGCGCAAGCAGGAACTGCTCGCCGCGGCGAGCGCGGTCATCGCGGAGCACGGGATCGCCGGCGCGAGCGTGCGTGCGGTGGCCGAGCGCGCCGAGGTGAGCACGGGGAGCGTGCTCTACCACTTCGAGAGTTTCGACCAGCTGGTGACCGAGGCGGTGAAGAGCGTCATCGACGAGTTCAACGGCCACCGCAGGCGATTGATCGATGGCGTAGCGGATCCGGTCGAGCGATTGCGCATCATGATCGAGGCGGGCATCCCGGAACGGATCAGCAACGAGCTCCGCGTCGTCTACGAGGTCGCGGCCGCACTCCGCGACCAGCCTCAGTACCGTCGCAATCAGACGCTGGTGACCGAACGACAGGTGGCTCTCTACTCGATCGTGATCGAAGTCGGCGTGGCGCTTGGAGCATTCACGCCGCGGATGGATGTCGATGCGATCGCCGCCAATCTCGTCGCTCTCGAGGACGCCTACGATCTCTACTTGCTCGACCCGGACAACTGGCAGCGGGACATCTACCTCCGCAACATGATGCAGTACGCCGAGATCGCGCTCGGCTGCGTGCTGGTCGCCGATGCGTCGAACGCCGACGAGCCGGAGGAGCACCAGTGACCGAGCCGCACGATGCCCGGGACGCTCCGCGCGCCCGAGACCTCGGGATCCCCTTCGACGGAGAACCCGGCACCTGGAACTCGATCACCGACGTGCCCGGCCTCGAGGTCGGCTATACGACCATCATCGAAGACTCCTCCGCGGTCGCGCGCACGGGAGTGACCGCCATCCTCCCACGCGGAAAGGGCGCGGCCGGTCAAGCCTGCGCGGCCGGCATCGCCGTGCTCAACGGCAACGGCGAACTCACCGGACGGAGCTGGATCGAGGAGGCCGGTCAGTTCCAGGCTCCGATCGCGATCACGAACTCGCATGCCGTCGGCGCAGTGCACACCGGCATCGACCGCTGGATGGCGACGCACCATCCCTCCGTCGCGGCGCAGTGGATGCTGCCGGTGGTGGGCGAGACCTGGGACGGCTATCTGAACTCGATCAACGCCGAGATCGTGCGGCCTGAGCACGCGGTCGCGGCACTGGACGCGGCCGCGAGCGGTCCGATACTCGAAGGCAACGTCGGCGGCGGCACAGGGATGAACTGCTACGGATTCAAGGGCGGCACGGGCACGGCCTCGCGCCTGGTGCGCTCGGGCGAGCGCTCCTGGACCGTCGGCGTCCTGATGCAGGCGAACTTCGGATCGCGTGCCGAGCTCCGCGTCTCCGGGCATTCGCTCGGCCCCGGTTCGCAGGCCCCGAACCCGATGGAGGACGGCGATTGGTTCGAGCGCGATACTCGCAGCGGCATGCACGCGGTGCCCGGAGCGGGCAGCGTGATCGTGATCGTGGCGACCGACGCCCCGATGCTGCCGGATCAGTGCCGCGCGCTCGCACGACGGGTCTCGCTCGGCCTGGCTCGCACGGGCACGACCGGGAGCCACTTCTCCGGCGATATCTTCCTGGCGTTCTCGACGGCGAACCAGGGCGGTCTCTCCTCGCGGATGGGAGGCGCCGAGATATCCGTCGAGCAACTGGAGCACGTCGCCTGGGGCAGCATGGACCCCTTCTACCGTGCCGTCGTCGAGGCGACGGAAGAGGCCGTGCTCAATGCGCTCGTCGCGGCGCGCGACATCGTGGGGCGCGAGGGCCACGCGAGCTACGCGCTGCCGCACGACGAAATCCGGGCGGCGTTCGCGACCGGATGATCGAGGGGCCCGGTCGCCGTCAGATGAGCCCGGTCTCCCGGGCGAGATGGATCGCGCGGGATCGACTGTCGACGCCGAGCTTGGCGAGGATATGCGCGACGTGGGTCTTCACCGTCGCCTCGCTGACGAAGAGCGTGCGGGCGATCTCCCGGTTGGCCGCACCGGTGGCGAGTTGGCGGAGCACCTCGACCTCGCGCTCGGTCAGCTTCGGCAGAGGGTTGCGCATCCCTTTCAGGACGCGGGTCGCGAGCTCCGGCGCGAGCACCATGTCGCCGCGAGCCGCACGCCGAATCCCCTCGACGATCATCTCCGGAGCGACATCCTTGAGGAGGTAACCGGCAGCCCCGGCTTCGATCGCCCCGAGGATCTCGGCATCGCGATCGAAGGTGGTCAGGATCAGCACCGCCGGCGCAGGGTCGAGCGCGCGGAGCGCGGCCGTCGCCCGGATCCCGTCGATACCGGCGCCGAGCCGCAGATCGCAGAGCACCACATCGGGCCGCAGGTGCCCGGCGAGTGCGATCGCCTCCTCCCCCGTCGCGGCCTCGCCGACGACCTCGACGGCATCTGCGCCCGCCGTCGCACTCTCGAGCACCGCGCGAAGCCCGCTCCGGACGACCGGGTGGTCGTCGACCAGCAGCACCGTGGTCGTCATTCGGGCTCCTCTCCCGTCACCGGACGAGCATCGAGATGGATCGGAAGGTGCGCCGAGATCGTCGTTCCGCGACCGGGATCGCTCTCGATGTCGAGGCCTCCCCCGAGCTCGCGCAACCGCGCCCGCATGAAGCGGAGACCGTAGTTCGACGCGCCCGTGTCGCTGCGCCTTTCCCACTCCTGCACGTCGAAACCCGATCCGTCGTCGACGATGTCCATCCGCACACTGCGATCGGCGTCCGCAAGACTCACCCTGACCCGGCTCGCCCCGGAGTGCAGCCGGACGTTCGCGAGCGCCGATTGCGCCGTGCGCAGCAGCGCCACCTCGACCTCGGTCGGCAGCAGCGGGAGGGTGTCATCCACGTGAAGCTCGACCCGCAGCCCCGCCTCCGCGTGCGCCCGGTCGAGCATGCGCCGGAGCGCGGCCGCCAGAGCGTCCTCCTCCAGTTCCGCCGGTGTGAGCGCGGCGACGATGCGGCGGACATCCGCCAGGCTGTCGCCGGCCAGCGATTCGACCTGGGTCAGCGTGCGGGACGCATCGGGATCATCGGTCCGGTTGGCGCCGGCGTGGGCCAGCAACCGGATCGAGGAGAGCGCCTGCGCGATCGTGTCGTGGATATCGCGGGAGATGCGCGTGCGCTCGGCGACCGCGCCCGAGCGGCGCTGCGCCAAAGCGAGCTCGTCCTGCAGCTCGGCCATCTCCTGCTGGGCGCGGGTGAGCGAGGCCACGAGACGTTCGCGCTCGGCCGCGTCGCGGAGGAGCTGGAGGTAGCCGCGCGAGATCCCGAACGCGAAGACGCCGCCGATGAGCGGTCCGAGCACGTTCGCATAGCTGGTCGTGCCGTGATGCAGGATCGCGGCCAGGACGACCACGACGAGGATGAACGCCGAGAACAGCAGGCCCCACCGCACCGGCAGCAGGTGCCCGGCGAGGAGCCAGAGCAGGAATGCGAGCCAGATGAACTCCGGCGAGACTGCGACCGCCGCGATCCAGATCACCGCGAAGCCGAGCAACCACCAGACGACGGCCCGACGGGATCCGACCCGCGACGGCAGGATCGTGCCGGCCGTGTGCCAGGCGAGGATCGCCAGCCCGGAGACGATGGCGGCGGCGATCGGGGTGCCGTCGCCGATCGCTCGGATCACGCCGATGACGGTGAGCAGGGCGGCGATGACATGCTGCCCGATCTCCATCGCCCGCGCCGTCGGGCTCGCAGGAGCCGGTCCGACCTCAACGCGGGTCAGCGGTTCGTTCACGAGGCTCATGGCTCGATTCTCCCAGCCCCGAGCGGGATCCGCCCGGCCACCAGATCCGATCGCCCACGAGCGCGAAGGCCGCGGGCACGATGACGGTGCGCACCGCCAGGGTGTCGACGATCACGCCGACGCCGACGATCAGTCCGAGCTGCCCGAGCGTGACCAGGGGAAGGACGCCGAGGGCGGCGAAGACGGCTGCGAGGACGATGCCGGCGCTCGTGATCACCCCGCCCGTGCGGGTGACGGCCTCGACCATCCCGGCGCGAGTCCCGTGACGGGCCGCTTCCGTGCGAGCGCGGTGCACGAGAAAGATGGTGTAGTCGATCCCGAGCGCGACCAGGAAGAGGAAGGCCAGGAGCGGCACCTGGAGGTCGAGGGACTGCTGGCCGAAGAGTACCTGGCTGAGCCAGGCGCCCGCGCCGATGGCGGCGGCGGCGCTGGCGAGATTGATCAGGAGCAGGATCAGCGGGGCGAGCAGGGACCGGAGCAGCACCAGCAGCACGAGAAAGCCGACGGCGAGCACCAGTGGGGCGATCGTCAGCAGATCCTGCTGGTTGCCTGCCCGTGCGTCGAGGTCGGTGGCGACGGCGCCGCCGACGACGGCGTGCGCACCGGGCACGGCGTGCACCGCCTCGCGCAGTCCGACGATCTGGTCGAGGCTCCGCTCGGTGCTCGGCGCGTACTCACTGGTCACCATGATCTTCGTGAGGGCCCCATCCTCGGTCTCGCCGACCGCGTGCGCACGGACGACGCCCTCGATCCCGCCCGCCGCCCGGGCGACCTCGTCGGCCTGCGCCGCCTCGGCGATGACGTAGATGGGCTGCGCCTCGCCCGGCGGGAAGTGCGCGGAGAGCACGTCGAGCCCCGCAGCCGACTCGGCGTGCACGCGGAACTTCTCGATCTGGCTCAAACCGATCGAGGCGCCGAAGAGGCCGGTGGCCATCAGCGCCAGCAGCGCGAGACCTCCGATGAGGCTCACGACCGGGCGCTTCACCACCCGCATCGCGATCATGCGCCACGCACTGTTCCGGCGGGGCTCCGCGCCCGGTCGGGGCACGAGCGGCCAGAACACCTTTCGCCCGCAGATCGCGAGCAGCGGCGGCAGCAGGAACAGCACCGCCCCCAGAGCGATCAGCAGGCCGATCGCGGCGGCGATCCCGAGGCCGTGCGTGCCCGGGATCGTCGCGAGCACCAGCGTGAGGAGCGCGAGCACCACGGTCACATTCGACGCGACGATCGCCGGGAGCGACTTGTGCCAGGCGGTGCTCAGCGCACTCCGGTGGTCTTCGGTCAGCATCAGTTCCTCGCGATACCGCGAGATCATCAGCAGCGCGTAGTTCGTGCCGGCCCCGAAGACCAGCACTCTGATGACGCCGGCGTCGAACTGCCGACCCCACTGCGCGCCGGCGGCTCCGATCAGCCGACCGGCCCGACCATCGGCGCAC
>CAMFIY010000055.1 GCA_945952575.1 uncultured Leucobacter sp. | reverse complement strand
GTTCCGGGCAGGTGCAGCTCTGCCGTCGCCGCATCGCCCAGCAGATACTCGCGCAAGAACTCGGCCTGCACCGCGTGGAGCCGCAGGCCCGCGGCTGCGGCCGGCGCGCTGATCGTGCGGAACCGCTCGCGGGCCGCGATGATCTCCTGGCTGCCGAGATACGGCTGGTTGAGTCGGACCGCCTCGGGGTGACCGACGCCGAAACCGTTGCGATGCGCCGCCGCGAGCCTGCGCAGGGCCGCGGGCTCCATCGTCGGCGGATCCTCGTCTCCGCGCGACTCGCCTGTCGCATCGCCGCGGTTCGAGAGCGCCACCACGTCGGGAAGGCGATCCGCCTCGGCGCGCGGAACATCGACGGCGCCATCCCGGGTCGTCGTCGTGTTCATCGTGTCGTGGAAGGAGAGCCTCGTGAAGCTCCCACCCGCGGCCAGCCCCTGCTCGAGGAACCGCTCGGTCAACGCATCGCGGGTGCGTTCGTAGACGCCGAGGCCCTGCTCCGCGGTGCCGGCGAATGCATCGACCAGCCGGGCGACGCCATCGTCGGTGTCGGGAATCTCGAGGATCGGGAAGAAGGAGAAGGTCACCGGACGGATCGCATCGACGCCGGTCAGATCCACACGCTGCCACGGCCCCGCCTCGCGGACCCGTCGGATCGCCTCGGTGAGATCGCGGCGCACGTCGCTCGGCTTGGCTCGGTTGGGATCGCGAATCAACCGAGGATGCGGGTTGATGACCGCGACGATGCGCGGATCGACTTCTGCCCAGCGGCGCACGACCGAGGCGGTGGCCACATCGCTGAAGTCGTACTGCAGCCTGCGCGTCAGGGAAGGGGAGAGGAACTCCGCGATCTCGGCGGGGATCGCCGCGCCCGAGTGAGGCGTCGTGACCAGCAGATCCGCATCCCGGATCGCATCGTCGAGCGTGCGCTCGCCCGGATCCGCATAGTGCGTGATCTGCTCGGGAGCGAACACGGTGTTCCGAGGGATCAGCTCGGGAGCCGAAATCGTCATGGCCCCAGCGTAGTTCGCAGCGGGTGCTTCTGAGAAGAGCGGGCGCCGCCCCGGCCGCGGAGTCGCGCGGCTCCGCACCGCCTGCCCGGAGTAGGGTTGCAGGCATGACTGTTGTGATCGATCCTGCCTTCAATCCGGTGCCGTCGCTCAGCCGGGAGGTGACGGTCAGCGTCGCCGGCGCGGCGGATCCCGCCGCCCTCGCGGTGTTCGTGCCGAAGGACGGCGGGCTCCCCGCCTCGCTGCCCGACGGCCTCGATCGGGATGCGCTCGCCGCCGCCGGCTTCACCGGTGCGCAGAACCAGACGCTGCTGCTCCCGGGCTCCCCGCTGCGGGTGCTCGTCGGGGTCGGTGCCGGGCTCCGCACCGCCGCCGAGCTGCGCGACGCGGTCGCGGCGTTCACGCGCGCCGCGAAGGAGACCGCGGACCTGGCCGTCGACCTGGCGGATGCGATCTCGGGCGGCGTGGATCCTCAGGCCGCGGCGCAGGCCGCGACCGAGGGCGCGATCCTCGCCCGCTACCGCTACGACTCGTTGCTGAGCGACTCCAAGACCGTCCTGCTCGAGCGCCTGACGCTGCTCGCCGCCGACAGCGCTGCGGCCGCCGCCGAGCGCGGCGCGGAACGCGGGCTGATCCTGGCCCGCACCGCCGGGCTGGCCCGCGATCTCGGCAATACGCCGCCGCGGCACCTGAACGCGGTGAAGTTCGCGGAGATCGCGCAGAAGCTCGGGCCCGAGTACGGGCTCGAGGTGGAGGTGTTCGACGGCGATGCGCTCGCGGAGCTCGGCTGCGGAGGCCTGCTCGGCGTGAACGCGGGCAGCACCGAGGAGCCGCGGATGATCAAGCTGCGCTACGCGCCGGAGGGGGCGGGGAGCGAGACGCCGCACCTCGCGCTCGTCGGCAAGGGCATCACCTTCGACTCGGGCGGGATCAGTCTCAAGCCCGCGAACTCGATGCAGGGGATGAAGCTCGACATGATGGGCGCCGGCGCGGTCTTCGCGTCGATGACGGCGCTGCGCGAGCTCGGCTCGACGACCGCCGTGACGGGCTGGCTCATGTGCACCGACAACATGCTCTCGGGTACGGCGACCAAGATCGGCGATGTGCTCACCATGCGCGGCGGCACGACCGTCGAGGTGAAGAACAGCGACGCCGAAGGCCGGCTCGTGATGGCCGACGGGCTGGTGCTCGCGACCGAGGATCGCGGCGTGGCGGATCGTCGGCCCGACGCGATCGTCGACATCGCCACGCTGACCGGCAACGCGATGATGGCGCTCGGCCTCGGCACCGCGGCCGTGCTCGCGAACGACGACGCGGTCGCGGCGCAGCTGCAGGCGGCCGCGGAGGCGACCGACGAGCGCACCTGGCGCCTGCCGCTCGATCACCGCTACCGGGACCAGCTGAAGAGCGATGTGGCCGACCTGGCGAACATCGGCGGGCAGTACGCCGGAGCGATTCTCGCCGCGCTGTTCCTCAACGAATTCGTCGACGGCGTGCCCTGGGGTCATGTGGACATCGCGCCGACGATGCAGAGCGACAAGGACGAGCTGTGGCGCTCGACCGGTTCGACCGGGTTCGGGGCGCGCCTGCTCGCGGAGTTCGCGGTCGCCTTCGCAGCGCCGGTCGCCGCGGAACCGGTCGAGGCTTCGGCCTCGAACGAATAGAGGGAGGCGGATCGTGGCTGCGGTCTCGCCCGAGGCGGAACGGTACGTCGAGCGTTTCGCGGCGTTCGTCGAGGCGTCGCCCAGCTCGTTCCACGCGGTTCGGGCGGTCGCCGACGCACTCGACGCGGCCGGATTCTCCGGACACGACGAGTCGGACGTGTGGCCCGCGATCTGCGGCGGGGCGCGAGGCTATGCGCTGCGCGACGGGGCGCTCATCGCCTGGCGCGCCGGCGCAGACGTCGCCGCGAGCAGTCCCGTGCGCGTGCTCGGCTGCCACACCGACTCGCCGGGTTTCGTGCTCAAGCCGCAGTCGGACTTCACCACCGAGGGCTGGGCGCAGGCCGGGGTCGAGATCTACGGCGGGCCGCTGCTGAACTCCTGGCTCGATCGAGATCTGGCGTTCGCCGGGCGAGTCGTGACTCGAGAGGGATCCGCCCGTCTCGTCCGCACCGGCGCGGTGGCGCGGATTCCGCAACTCGCGATCCATCTCGACCGCGAAGTGAACAACGGGCTGACGCTCGCCCGGCAGCGGCACACGCAGCCGGTGATCGGCGTGGCGGGGGCCTCGGCGCTCGGATTGCTCGCCGAGGCCGCCGGGGTCGATGCGGATGAGATCGCCGGCCTCGACGTGCGCCTCGCCGACACGCAGTCGCCGGGTCGGGTCGGCGCGGATCGTGAGTTCCTCGCCTCTCCGCGACTCGACAACCTGAGCTCGGTGTTCGCCGGCCTCGACGCGCTGCTCGCGGCGGAGCCTGCGCCGGGCGCGATCTCGATCCTCGCCGCCTTCGACCACGAAGAGCTCGGCTCGGAGTCGCGTTCGGGCGCGAGCGGGCCGTTCCTCGAGGATGTGCTCGCGCGCCTGCGCGCCGGTCTGGGCGCGAGCGTCGAGGATGCGGCGCGGGCGCTCGCGGAGTCATGGTGCATGTCCGCGGACGCCGGGCATGCCGTGCACCCGAACTATCCGGAGCGGCACGATCCGCACGTCCGGCCGCAGCCGGGCAGTGGGCCGATGCTCAAGATCAACGCGAATCAGCGCTACGCGAGCGATGCGCACGGCGCCTCCCTGTGGGAGCGCTGCTGCGCCGATGCGGGCGCGCCGGCCCAGCGATTCGTCTCGAGCAACGATGTGCCCTGCGGATCCACCATCGGCCCGCTGACGGCGACACGGATCGGGATCCGCACGGTCGATGTCGGGGTGCCGTTGCTCTCGATGCACTCGGCGCGCGAACTCGTGCACGTCGAGGATCTGCACGGCCTGGCCCGGATCGCCGCGAGCTTCTTCGCCGGCGCCTGAGCGGCGATCCGCGCGGTTCTCCCCCCGCGCGCGGCGCTGCGCTGTAGTATGCCCGCTCCGGTTGGCTAGTATCGAACCATGAGCGAAGCGGAGCAGATGGAGTCCGGTGAGGTCGTCCTGTCGAAGCAGGAGATGATCCCCGCGATCATTCGCGTGGGCAATCGCGACATCGAGACCACCTTCCTGGGGGACAACGCGCTCGGCCAGCCGACTTGGCTGATGTGGACGCCCGAGGAACCGTATCTCATCGGTCTCCTGCGACAGGGCCAGCTGGGCTACACGTTCGAGCAGCGCACCAGCCAGGGTGTGATGCTGCACGAGGACGTGTCGTTCAAGCGGGTGCAGCGCGCGCTGCTCTCGGGTGGCGCCGGGTAGCCGCACACGCCGGTCTCCGCCTCGAATTGCATCGAAGCGGGAAGACCATGTAGGCTAACTCTTCGGTAGCCAAGAGCGCGAAAGTGCTTTCGGCCCCATCGTTTAGCGGCCTAGGACACCGCCCTTTCACGGCGGCAGCACGGGTTCGAATCCCGTTGGGGTCACTACGACAATTGAATACA
The DNA here is from genome assembly GCA_945952575.1 of uncultured Leucobacter sp. Classification (GTDB taxonomy): domain Bacteria; phylum Actinomycetota; class Actinomycetes; order Actinomycetales; family Microbacteriaceae; genus Leucobacter. The sequence goes on along the minus strand of CAMFIY010000055.1, from coordinate 6,970 downwards.
CCATGGCCCTGTGGCGCAGTTGGTTAGCGCGCCGCCCTGTCACGGCGGAGGTCGCGGGTTCAAGTCCCGTCAGGGTCGCCAGGTGAGAGGCCCTTCTTCGGAAGGGCCTCTTCATCTCCGGGCGACTTTTCATGGTCACCTCGGCTCTGTAGCTCAGTTGGTAGAGCGTTCGACTGAAAATCGAAAGGTCACCGGATCGATGCCGGTCGGAGCCACGTAGCGGCTATTACACCGCTACTGAACCCTCGCAAGGCTTCTACTTGCGGGGGTTCTTTTCGTGCGATTCGCCGAGGCTAGCGGTGGTGCGGTTCCGTGAAGCATCTGAGCTGCGATTCAGGATGCGCCGTCGTCTGCGACGGTGCGCGGGATGCCGGTGCCGGATCGATCCGTCTTCTCATCACGGCGGATCTCGTCGGCTCGCCGTATCGCAGTGCTCGGAGAGGCCTCCGGCTGGTGCCAGAATTGCGAGTTCGCCCGATCCCAACGCTCCCGTCGGATCCGGGCCTTCGCCGTTGCGGGCGTCTCCGGATCGGTGATCCGGTCGGTTTCTGTGTTCACCCTTCCACGGTATGCGTGCAGTATGTGGGCCTCACAGGAACCCGCCTCCTTCGCGGTGCGGAGGGCGACGTTGGTCTCGCCGAACAGGCGGATGTGAGGACTCGCAGCCAGGCGGCGTAGGGTCGCAGCATGAGAGACGAGCAGAACGTGCGGTCGATCATCGAGCTTCCCCGGAGCGGACACCTCGCGTTCGAATTCGACGAGAACCCATACGTCCTCGACTACCAGAGGAAGAGGGAGTGGTTCCTGTTCATCGGAGCCATGCAGATCGCGGTGCTGCAGGAGCGTGGGCCGGGATGGCGGGTTTCTGGTGCCCACGATCACGGGGTCGCATCGCGGCACGATTCACTCGCCGTCGCTCTGATAGCGGCCACCGCCCGATACTGACCGCGAACGGGTCGCTCGATCGAGCGAGCCACGAGCCCGCTGAAACTGTGAGCCGTACATGTTGGGCGCGTAGCGTTCGAACATGGAGACAGACACACGAACGAGTGGCCCGGACACCGGGTTGCTGGGGTTGGGATCGGTGCTCGTCGGCTCTCTGCCGTCCGCACTGATGACGGTCGACGCGCCTGATCGGTACACGGTCGAGGCAGTATTCACGCGACGCCCCGAAGAGGACGAAGTGAGAGGGATCCTCGCAGACGGCACAAGACGCTTCCTCGCCGAGGCCGGGTATCCGGCAGTCGCGGTGACCGTGGCGGATCGCCGGCTGGAGATCGCGAACACGAGTCTTGAGGAGCTGCGGGACGGGCTGGCGCACGTCCTCGCCGACAGGATCGCCGAGATCAGCGAGGCCGTGCACTCGCGGCGGGACGCGGCTGCGGCTCGATTCCAACATGCCGCTGAGAGCGAGCACGATCGTGCGGCGGCCGTGGCGGTGCTCGCTGAGTCGGTGAGGTTCGGAACCGGCGACGCGGAAGACGTCCCGACGTCGGCCCACCCTGGTGGATCGGCTGCCGACCGCGCTCAGATGGATGACTGGGCGGATGAGGGAGGGCACGTGCGCTGAGCGCGCGGCCTCGCCGGAGACACGAGATGCACGATGGACGGGTACCGCCTGACCGCACCGGCAGCTGAGGGAAAGTCTCGGGTGAGACCGGGGTCGAGCGAGTTCTCCGAACTCGCGAAGACGGTTCGCGACAGCGGCCTGCTACGCCGCCGTTACGGGTACTACTGGACGAAGCTGGTCGTCCTGCCGCTGATGCTGGTAGGAGGACTGGTCGGATTCGTATGGATCGGCGACACCTGGTGGCAGTTGCTCACCGCGGCCTTCCTCTCGATCCTGTTCACGCAGATCGCGTTCCTCGGCCATGATTCCGCGCACCGCCAGATCTTCATCTCAGGGAAGTGGAACGACTGGGTCAGCATCGTGCTGGGGGATCTCCTGGTCGGGATGAGCTACGGCTGGTGGCAGCACAAGCACACCCGCCATCATGCCAACCCGAACAAACTCGACTCCGACCCGGACATCGAGCTTCCGGTGATCGTGGTGGCCCCGGATCAAGTCGCTCCGCGAGGGCCGCTGCTCTCGTGGCTGCGCGGGCATCAGGGAGTGTTCTTCTTCCCCGTCCTGCTCTTCGAAGGCGTCTCGCTGCACGCCTCGAGCGTGCGTCGGGTCGTCACGCCCGGGCCACTGAAGCGGCGATGGGTCGAGATCGGGTTTCTGGCCGTTCGTCTCATCGGATATCCCGCACTGGTGTTCTTCGTGCTCTCGCCGGGGATCGCAGTCGCGTTCCTCGCCGTGCAGCTCGGGATCTTCGGGTTCTACATGGGCGTCTCATTCGCTCCGAATCACAAGGGGATGCCGATCGTGCCCCGTGAAGTCACGCTCGACTTCCTGCGCCGGCAGGTGCTGATGAGCCGCGATGTCCGGGGGAACCGCATCCTCGACACGGCGATGGGCGGGCTGAACTACCAGATCGAGCATCACCTCTTTCCGTCCATGCCGCGACCGCATCTGCGGAGAGCAGCACCTCTCGTCGCCGCCTACTGTCGGCCGCACGACGTGCCGTACACTCGAGTCGGGCTTTTCGCCTCGTATGTGATCGTCATTCGCTACATCAATCGCGTCGGGCTCGGAGAGCGCGACGTGTTCGCCTGCCCCCTCGTGGAGCAGCGCAGCTACCTCACGACCCCTCCGGAGCGATAGGCCGCTTCCTGCCGATGATCTTGCGAAGTCCGCGAAGAGTGCGGCTCAAGCACGCCGCGTTGGTCTACAACCCGCGCAAAGCGCGGATCGACGCCATCCGTCGCGTCGTGGCGGATGAGGAGCGTCGTCGGGGGTGGGGCCGGTCGCACTGGTACGAGACCAGCGGCGACGACTCCGGTCGGAGCGCGGCGGAGGCCGCTCTCGCCGAGCAGCCGACCGTGATCATCATCATCGGCGGCGACGGTACCGTGCGGGCAGTCGTCGAGACGGTGTACGAGCACCGGATCCCGGTCGCGCTGATCCCCACCGGCACCGGTAACCTGCTCGCCCGCAATCTCGGCATCCCCCTCAACGACGTCGAAGCGTGTGTCGCAGCGGCGTTCTCGGGCTCGACCCGGGCGATCGATGTCGGCCTCGCCGAGATCGAGCACGAGGACGGGCGCCGAACCCGGCACGTCTTCCTCGTGATGGCCGGTATCGGCTTGGACGCCGAAATGGCCGAGCATACGAGCGCGCTCGCCAAGAAGCATCTCGGCTGGCTCGCGTACGTGTCGCCGATCGCGCGGTCGGTCCTCGCGAATCGTCTCTTCCAGCTGGATTATCGGGTCGATCGCGGCCGCATCAGATCGACCCATGCGCACACGGTCATCGTCGGAAATTGCGGGACACTGACCGGGAGCATGCTCTTGATTCCGGCCGCCGTCGTCGATGACGGGCGGCTGGACGTGGTCACGATGCGCCCGAAGGGACGTTTCGAGTGGGCCCGGATCGGAACCCGGCTCACGGTCCAGGGGATATCGCGCCGTTCACGGCTGAGTCGGAAGATGTTCCAGGGAGCGCCGGATCTCCGAGCGCTCGCCTACGCACAAGGCGAGCAGTTCGAGGCGAGATTCGATACGCCGCGCGGCATAGAACTCGACGGAGACGGCTTCGGTCATGTGGTTCGAGCGCGGATCAGCGTCCTCCCCGGGGCCCTGAATCTTCTCGTCGCCCCGGAGCCGGGCGCGATCACGCCTTCTTGCGCTTCACTCCCTGGCGGATGAATCCGAAGATCAGAGTGCCGACGAAGAGCACGATGCCGATGATGGCCAGCCAGAGCAGGCCCTCGAACACGAATCCGACGATCGACAGCACTGCCCACGCCACGAGCAAGATGAGAATTACTGTCCACATATTCGTCACGATACGCCTGATCGTAAGTGAGGAGGGCTACCTGCGAGCATTCACAGTAAGCGAGTCCTCAAGCAATCGGCTGATACGTCGGTTCGCGTCGTCCTGACCCGCTGACGAACCCCGGTCTATCGCCCGGCGGCCCTCCGAGCACGGACCAGCAGCACCACCCACTCGACGACCAGCCAGAGCCAGCCGCCGAGCCAGAGCAGCGCCGCGAGCAGCAGGAACGCCCCGGACAGCTGCTCTCCCGCGGGTGTGGACGAGTTGCCGAGCAGCATCGTGAAGGCCGACCCGTAGGTGCCGTCGTCCCCTCCGTCGACGAGGAAGAACGCCGCGAGGAGGACGCCGGCCGAGGTGAGCCACGCGGCGGCGACCCCGCGTCGTGAGCCGGCCGCGGTGTTGAAGACCCCGCGCTCTCGGAGCATCCCATTCGACGCGATGACGATCTGCAGCGCGTAGCCCAGGAGCAGCGGGATGCCGCTGAAGAATATGATGAGCAGCATCCATCCCGGGTACACGGCGCCCTTCACGAGGATCGCGATCGGCGGGGCGATGACGAGTGCGAGTCCGGCTCCGAGGACCTGCTTCCGAGTGGGGAGGCTCATACGGCGAGTCTGCCACAGCGCTCGCTGACGGTAGGCTCGTGACCCATGGCGACCGGTTCGACGATCCACACCTTCGACGTGCAACTGGCCGAGGTGGACCGGGGCGTCTACGAGGATCTCTCGCTGCGCGTGGCGCGGCATCCCTCGGAGACCGACGCCTTCATGGTCACTCGTGTGCTCGCCTACTGCCTCGAGTGGGAGGACGGCATCGCCTTCGGCGCGGGCGGCATCTCCTCGACGGACGAGCCGGCCGTGCTGGTGCGGGACCTCACCGGGCGCGTCACGGTCTGGATCGAGATCGGAGCGCCCGATGCGCAGCGCCTGCACTTCGGCAGCAAGCTCGCCGACCGCACGGCGGTCTACACCCATCGCGACCCCGGCAAGCTCCTCGCCTCCTGGGAGGGCAAGACGATTCACCGCGCGGACGAGATCGTGCTGCGATCCTTCGACCCGGGGTTCATCGATTCCGTCGTCGCTCTGCTGGCCCGGCGCAATACGATGACCCTCTCCGTGACCGAGGGGCAGCTCTATCTCGAGCTCGGCGGATCGGCGCTGAACACGCAGATCCGCGAACACCGACTCGGCTGAGCCGGAGGAACCCATCGCTACATCGCGCCGCCGCCGGCGCGCTTCGCCCGGCGGACCGGTGGATCCTGATCCCAGCCCGGCACCACCGTGACCTCGATGCCCTCGCTGCGCCAGAGCGCGACGATCGCCGGATTGTCGTCGATCGCCGCCACGACCTCGTATCCCTTCGCGCGGACCCGGCGCAGGATGGACGCTTTCACCTCGCGATCCTTGCGCTGATCCGAGTCCGCCCGCATCAGGAGCCAGTCGTAGTCGATCTCCCACTTGCGCAGCCAGTTGCGGGTGAGCTGCTCCCAGCGCCGCTTCCGCGAGGTGACGACGATGATCGTGCGGCCGGCGACGCGATGGTCGCTCACCCAATCGAGCGTCGGGGCGATCGGCGGGCAGAATGCGGATGCCGCGTGAAAGCGATCGAAGTTCGGGCGGGCCGGATCCCGGAGCACGTAGTGCCGGATCCCGGAGACCTCGCACAGTGTGCCGTCGACATCGACGATCACGGCTTCCATACGGCCCACACTAGCCTCGTCTCAGTGCGCGGCCGCCGCGCTAGTGCGAGACCACGACCTTGGCGATGATGATGGCGACGCCGAACGAGGCGGTCGCGAGCGCCCCCAGCGCGCAGTAGCCGAAGTTCACGCCCTTGCGCCGGAACGCGAGGAATCCGATGGCTCCCAAAGCTGCCACGCACACCCAGAGTGCGTCCCAGGTCGCCGCGGAGTCCGTCAGGACGCCGAGCGCGCCGAGCAGCAGCGCGATCGCGGGGGCGAGTGTCGCGGCCAGCATGCCGCGGGACTTGATGATCGCCCTCCTGATCGATGCGCGGAGCCCGAGCCGTGCACCGGCGGCATCGATGGTGCCGTGCGCCGCGACCGCCCCGGCGTAGACATGCGCGAGCCAGAAGACAGCCACCGTGATCACGGTGAGCAGCAGCGTCTTCCCTGCGGGAGTGCCCGCGCTTCCGGCGGTGGCGACCAAACCGGAGACCAGGATGAGACCGTACACGCCCTCCTCGGTCGACATTGCCTGCGCAAGCGAGAATCTCGAGCTCATCCCTCCACTGTAGAGGTCGTGGCGGTGGCGGTCGGTTCCGGCCGCGGGGTACGATCGCAAGCATGACAGCTGACTGGCGAGAGGCCCTGGTCGATCGCGTGCGCTCCCTGATCGCGCAGGCGGATCCCGAGATCCGCGAAGAGATCAAATGGGTCAAGCCCACGAACCCCGGAGGTGTGCCGACCTTCTCGCTCGACGGCCTCATCTGCACGGTCGAGACGTACAAGGACAAGGTCAAGATCACCCTCGCCAAGGGGGCATCGCTGCCGGATCCCGCCGGACTCTACAACGCGAGCCTCGACGCCGGCACGCGGCGCGCGATCGACATCCGTGAGAGCGACGAGCTCCGCGAGGAGGCGCTGGTCGAACTGATCCGCGAAGCCGTAGCGCTCAACCGCTCCTAGCCCGGGTCCGAGCCGCCGCCGCATCGGCGGCCTATTCCTTGAGCGCGCGCTCCGACACCTTCAAGTCGAGCCGGAAATCCACCGGCGCATTCCCGAACAGGAGCCGCCCTGCGACCCCTGCAGCTTCCTCGACCGCCGACACCACCGCTACGGCGTGCTCCCGAGGGGTGTGCACGATCACCTCGTCGTGCAGGAAGAAGGCGAGGTGCGGCCGCCGCTCGAACACCGGGCCGGAGGCCCGTGCGGCGGCTGCGGACGAGACCGGCTCGAAGCCCGCGAGCCGTCGACGCAGCTCCGCCATCCACGCCAGCGCCCACTCGGCCGCGGTGCCCTGCACCACGAAGTTCCGGGTGAAGCGACCCCATTCCCGCGCGATGCGCCGCGCGTACTCCTCGTCGCGCTTCGTCGCGTCCGGCAGGGTCGCCGCGGCCTGCGCATCG